>JAPPII010000112.1 GCA_028820845.1 Candidatus Poribacteria bacterium | reverse complement strand
TCGTGCATTTCGCAGCTATACTCATTACTGCTAAAAAAATGTAAACACTACCTAAACACTATCGACTTTTGAAAAAGACGATCAAAGTACCGTTATCATCCTTAGTGATTATTACGTTGTTGTTGGGCGGCATAATTATTGCTCTTTTTTCAACGTTTTCTGGATTGATGTCAATATCTGGACGCGTTTTTAGCCAATCTGCACTTTTCTGCGTATATCCCTCGTCCCTCCAACCCTGTATCCTCTTTTTCCAAGATGTTTGATCCATTTTATCCGAATCGTATTCCGGTTTGAGAGCCGCAATCCACAGCGCATTCTGATAATAGGTCACTTGATGTCCATGAGTGACGAGTCGATCGTCCTCATAGAGAAAGTAAAACTTGCTATTGCCCTGTCGTTTTACTGTATACTCCTTTTGTTCTAACCAACGCTTTGCGTTCTCCCCTCTCAGAAAATCAGTTGTGTTCTTATACGGAATAAACAGCGGAGGTATATCAGGTCGCGACTTCTGTGAAGCGACAGGTGACTTCTGAGGTATTTCCGGTGGACGTGGCTTCACTCGCTGAACCTTGAAGGGTGGCTTCCGTCGGCTCACTTTTGAGCTCTGTTGATAATGTATCAGCAGCAAACACGCTGCCAGAAAAACACAAAGCCCGAAGAACAAGAACCTTTTCATCTCTTATATTCTCGGTGTGCAAACCCCTGTCTTTTCCTCTTTGGCAAGCCTCAGGATTTTGCCAGTTTCAGAGGCGAACGGCTCTGAAACGAGACCTTTTGCTTGGAAACCTTGGCAAGCAAAAGTGGCAAAATCTGCCAGCAAACTCCATTTTGGCAAGTTTGGACGGCTTCGCTGTCCAAACGGTACCCTTCGCCACTTGTTGCAAAGGGTACCAAAATGGTAGAAGTGGCAGATAGTAACGGTTTTCTTCGGAAACCTTCGCCAAACAAACGACGGAGTCGGAAACACTGCTCCTTTATTTTTCTTGACAAAAGAGGTTAGAAATAACGACTTCTGCCAGTTAACTTTTTGTTATTTTATCGGGGTGTGCAAGTAACTTTACCTTTGATTTTAAGGATTTTATCGTCTAAATCCAAATGAATTTCTGTAGGTTCTAAAGCCTTATAGATATAATTATTATTCCAGAGTACAGTTCCCCCTTTAATATCCAAACTTCCAGATGTATTCTCACGCTTTTCACCTCCCTCTATTACGATTACGCCTTTAGAGTCTTGAGTAACTCCTCCCATTGTTCCTGTATACCAGAACTTGTCGCCAACCTTCAAAACTTCATCGGGAGGCGGTGGCTTTGGAGGCAATTCCCTGGCTTTGCCATTCAGATCAACCGCCTGATCAGATCGCAAAACCAAGCGATACCTACCTTTCGGATCAACCGCTATCTGAGTGCCAAGACTTCAGATAGTAAACTCAAAGGAAACTCTGATATAGTATAGGGTTTCCCGAACGCAATTTGATTCGGGATATCTATTTCGTCCCTATATTTTTCTATCCACGCCTCTGATTCTAGAACATTCAGCACTTTGTTCCCCAAACCATGCTGTTTCTCAACCCACTTTTGCCATACTTCCTCAGGCCGCGGAGGCGGGGGTACTGGATTGTCATTTGATGCCCATTCATTATACGCATAAAAAACAACACCCAAAAGTAAAAAAAGAAATACTCTCACAATTTTCCAATACATAAAAACCTCCTCGTAGTCCTTCAACTTTGAACTTGAGGGATGGTTCGTAGTAGTGCGATTTATCGCACGTCCACAAGTCAATAACGGGTAATGAATTGCCCTACTACAAACAGGATCCCCTATAAACTCAATATTGAACGACTACTCGTTTCACTTACTGGACAACGAACATCGTTTTAGTTTCGAGGGTTTTCGGTAAATTGATGAGATAGAGATCCCTCATACCGTTCTTGTCCCGCCTCGCCCAATTACCATACGAGGGTATAGTAGACTCTGGTATTTCAAGTGTGAAGATATCAATATGAATATGCCGCACTGGTTGTCAAAGAAATCATTAGACATCCTGCGCCTACAAGCGTTCTCGTTAGACACCCCATGGCAGCTGTCTGAAGTTGAAGGTTTTGCAGTTCTGATACATATGTATCAGAATAGGAAGCAACATATTCTGGAGGTTTCTCCAGGAGCACCGCCGCGGGGACAGAGGGTTTGAGGAAATAAGTACCTAATATTAACGGGTTCACATTTTTCGGTTTTACGGTAACCTACCATCTACGTGTAAAATTCATTCGACCCGTAAGTCCGGTTTCATCTTCGCCCTTTTGGGTCTCATACCCAACGTATATGCCAAGCGTGTTATTCTCACCATAGCCGATATTTATACGCCCACCGAAATTTAAAGCCCACAATCCACCACCATCACCAAGACCGAGCACAGATTCAAACTGCGGACCGATAGCGACGGTGTCATTAAGAGCATAAGTGAAATACGTACGATTGTAGAGTTCGTTTAGGCTTTGGTCATCAAATATGGAAGAAATTGTACTGATCGTCCAATGGAAACCGAAGATTTTACCAGCCGGTAGGATCGCAAAGATTTGCGGATATAAGGCATAGGGACCATCTGGACTGGTATAGTTGAACCCAACGCCGAGCATCGGTGTTAGCAACAGTGCCATGCTATCATTCGCGATCACAGGGAATGAAATCCCCATATCAAACTCGCCCAAATGATCATTAACATAGATATTAGAATCAAATGAAATGCCACCACTGAGCGGATGACTCGCACCAACCAAGAAATAGGTACCCAAACTATCAACATCAATTTGAAACCATCCGGTAATTTTGGGTTTTTCTTCCATTGCCTCACCTTCAGTTTCATGCGCATCAGCGAAGGCAGTCGAGAAACTCACAAAAGATAACATACAAATTAGGACTACAACAGTGGTTAACCGAAATAGATTATTGAACATCTGTGCATGGTAGACAAGACAGTTCTTCATAAAAGGCTCCTTTTTAATTTGCTTGATTAACCTGTTCCATCAGTTGTTCGAGTTTACGTGGATCCTTGATACCCTTTGATGCCTCAACGCCGGAACAGAGGTCAATCCCGTGTGGACGGATTGTCTCAATGGCGGCTTTAACATTTTCTGGACGGATACCACCGGCGAAAAAGACCGGCAGCGGGCTTTCCGCAATAAGCTCAGCAGCGACATTCCAATCGCAAGTTTTCCCTGTGCCACCGTATCGGGGTTTTTCCAGACTTATATCAACACTATCAAAGAGTAGGAAATCGGCACCAGCCTCTTGATAAGCCTGCATCTCCGTTCGGACAGTAGGCATATCTACATTTTCCGGGCTTCCCGCAGGCAGATAGACAGACTTCCAGAGCTGACATGCCACGGTGTTTTTAAGCTCTTCCACCTGTTGCGGTGGCTCCTGCCCAAGGAGTTGCACGGCAAACGGCTGAACTTGTGAGACAATTTCCTGAATATCGGACGTTGTGCGGTTGTATAGTAGAAGGACAGTCGGGATAGGGCTCCCGTTTGCGATTTCGGAGGTTTGCGTGGTAGAACGCGTCCGTTCTGATACGGCAACATCAACTAACATGCCGACGTAGTTCGCCCCCGCATCGGCAGCGAGGCGAGCGTCGTGGATAGAGGTAATACCGCAGATTTTAACGCTGCAGCGGGATTCTGGGGTATTAAATTTGGATCTTTGCATATCTATAATACTTATCGGAAACCCTTTCGTTTGGCAGGTAATAGTGGCTTAAAAACTTCGGGAGCTCTCTTTTTCAACCGATTTATTTGCCGTCTAATCAGTTTCCGGGTTTCCTTATCTTCCCCTATCAAGGCCAACAAGAGTAGCATCCGGGCCTGTGATTTTTCCGGCACCCCAACCAACCGCTCAAGAATTGCATCTATATTTGCATCCACCTCATCAGGTTTAAGAAAACGGCGCAGTGACCAAGACAACATAACCCCCATATAGATTTCATCTTCAGATTTGGAACTAACTAGCTGTTTCAGCACGCTCTTGGCATGTTCCTGCAAAAAACCGCTGTTAAAAGAGAGATCACTTAAGGTTAGTGCAACAAAGTCAGACACGATGCTAGGGATATTAGAATCTGAGGAATTTATGAGTTCTTGGAATTTATCACGCACTCGCGGCGCGGAACGAACCGCCTTTTCAATACCGTAAAGATGGCGTTGGGCTGGTGAGTGCCATCCAGCCTGCAACAACCGTCCTCCAAGAAGTTTACAAAGATCTTCGGTAGGAGGGAGTTGTGCTCCCAAGTCCGTTATTAGTTCCTCATTGGAATATGAATAAATCCTCTCCAATAACTCTTGACTTATTTCTCTACGTAAACCGATATAAAAAAACGCAACCTCTCCCCAAATATCATCGAAATAAGTGTTCACAATCACGTCGTTCAAATTTTCAATGTCTTCTCTATTTTCGTGAATATAGAATGCGGTGAAGTAATCCAAGAAAGACCTATGTTTGAAAATCACTTCGGCACGTCCATTCAGGATACCCGCCCGCTCTATTTCTCGTACAAAACCCTCAACTGTTTCTGGGCTCCATTGGTACTCCGCTGTGTAAGAACTGAGAAAGCTTTCAAACTCCTCGCGAGGCATCGCCAATCTGTTTTTGCTTCTAAACTCGCGATAAGCAAGGATACCGAGAAATTTCTTTTTGATGAGGTAATCAAACAAAACTCCAATTCCTCTATCTTTATCTTCCCTACCGAGTACCATGTCAAAAAATCGATCATAGAGTTCGGTTACCGAAGCAGGAACTTCCTTATGTTCCTCGACCAACTCGACAAGTAGCATTAAAGAGAGCGGCACCAAGAGAATCTGTGCCTGTATCTTTTCAAGACTCTCTTTCATAGCCTCTAAAGTGTTACGATCAACTATCAATTTGGAAACCATTTTTAGGGCCTGACTGAATTCAAATGGGAGCAACTCATACTTCTCATATTTATGAGGTAATGTATTAAGAATATCAATTTTTCGGCTAGTAAGGATATAGGAACACTCAATTGCGTCCGAGAATCGATCCAATTCATCAATGAAACCCGTTCGGTGGTCGGAGTCGATTTCGTCTAACCCATCAACGATCATAGTACCTACCTTGAAACGGTTTTTAGTTTCTTCAGACTGGAAGTATGCAGTCAAAAAGTCTTCTGCTGATTTTACTTCTAAGAATTCCCTTGCGGTAACAAACACAGGGACAGATATACCTTCATCAGATCCACCTGGTTTTTTTAACAGTCGTTTGTAAGCATCCTGATACATATCAATTGCTAATTTCGTCATCGCGCCCGTTTTGCCGGTCCCCGGGTCGCCTAATAAAATCAATTTTTTCTGATGCTCAGAAGAAATTTTTCGTAGATATGAGAAGGAAAATTTTCTTTTTTTCCAAATTGCTTTTATAGTCTTTTCGTCAAATTCAAGAGGAGCACTAAGCGGTCTAATTAAAGGAGCAACGAAGTACTCAGATAAATTGTTACCCGATTCCCCTCGCCGATGGCTCTCCTCAAGTTCGTTGGTCTTCTTTTGTAAGAAATCCGCAACTTGTCCTTCAAAGAAAATCTGAGGATAAAACTCAGTAAAATTGTTGATGAGCCACTCTATATCGAAAACCTCAATTTCTGAGGCGATTTCACTTGTTAATCTTCTTCGCGCATTTTTACTAAAATCACCGCTAACACAACGAAAACTTTGGAAACAGGTAGATCTTCAAGGATTGACTTTGTTTCGGTAGGATGTGCTAAGGCTTGTTCGATCTGGCTCTTAATTTCCCGAAGTGTTTTCTCGGCACCCTTTGACAGTACAATTTCAGTTCTCGATTTCAAATCATCAACATCACCGAGCGTCTTACCGTTTATACGCCCGCGCTTGACTACTACACCAATAACCTCTTTAGTAAAATTATCAACCTTAAGGATAACGAGATCTTTACCAAATTCCTGTGGACCGTGAGTGATTTCAACGGTGTAATCTGGCTGCATTGCTTGGAACAATTCTTTAAGAAACGTATGCCAATCCGTTTCCTGATAATCCATGATGATTTTTCGCCGTAATGCTTTTGGTAGAGCTTCAGCTTTTTTTCTTAAGTTCATTGTGGTACCTTTTTTGCAAATTTTATCTTAGGCGTGGTTAATGACACCTTAAAATCTTGGGATATTTCAAGTTTTTTTAATAAAGTCGATGCCGCCTTTCGGGGAATCGTTTGTGTTCAGAGAATGGACGGGCACAGAAACCCGTCCTTACTGATCTATCATTAAAAGCAAAAGGCACGCGCTACATAAACACGGTTTGCCTGTCGGCATCGGAATAACAGATAATCATTGTCACAGGTTGCCAACCGGTGTTGACAGCATTGTGTTTGACATTCCGAGGGATGCGCAACATCATCCCAGGTTTGAGCGGGATGACTTCATCACCCAAACTATGATCGCATTCACCGGAGAGGACATAAATGAGCTCCTCACAGTTCGGGTGATAGTGGACAGGATTGCTTTCGCCAGCGTTAATATAGACAACGCCGAAGGTCATCTCAGCCTCTGGGTCAATTTGATCGTTGCAGAGCCATTTAATTGCGCCCCACGGGAATTCGAGGGCACCCGCGTCATTACTATTGGTTAAGGTTATCTCCATAGCAATTTCCTTTCTAACGTGAGAATGAAGTTTAAGAAAATAAATCGGTAATGTCCGGTGCGGTTAGGAATGCACGTCGCATAAATCAACGGTATGAATGCCTGATGGCATTCCCCGGGGCGAGTACGCCGCAAAACCGCACCTACCGGGCCTGGGTGAATTAGGATTACAGTTTATACTACGATATTCAATTACACCTCGAAACAAGCCAAACATCGTGAGGCATACGCTTCTAACCCAATCTTAGGTTCTTCATATAGATAGCCGACAGGGGCGCAGATAGCGCGTACACTCCGAAGCTGCATATCAATAGATTGATGGACATGCCCGAAAAGTGCGTGCGTGACAAGGGGTTCCCGCAAGCAGCAGTCCCCAAAGTGTTTACTCCCCATAAATGCTCGAAAGAAGTCCCACGGCAATTCGCCTCGGTATTGGAGGCACTCACGGAACGGGACATGATGCGTAACGACAATAATGCGGGATACCGCATCGCGGACGCTGGCAATTTGCGCCTCAAGTGCGACTTCAAAACGCTGAGTGACATTGCGATCCGTATCCGACCATTTCGCGTATCGCTTGTCATTCCAGACTGCCCCCATCAATTCTTTTTTCGCATATTGTGCTTCGGAGAAATCGTAACCGTCTGGTGCGAAAGTGTAATCGTACCAACCGATAGTCCCGCAGAAAGCAATCTTCTCAGTGATGAAAGGCGCATCCATAAGTGGGTGAAACCCACACTCATAACAGAGCTTTGAAATAATGTCGCATTTCTGCTCGCTTGTAACGTCGGGTGTCTCAATTGCCCAGATGTCATGATTACCCGGAACGAACAATTTTTCACACGCCAAATCTGCGAGTTGAAAAGCGTTGAGGGTTTCAGAAAGTTGCACGAGATGTCGTGCGAGATCCCCAGCAATCACCAAAACGTCAAGTTCCGCCGTCTTTACAGCCTCAAGGAGATGTGGAATGAGTGCTTTGTTCAGGGCCGTGACATCTATATGTAAGTCCGAAACGAGTCCAATTTTCATTGGTATCCGACACCCGACTGCGCGAAGCCCTCCGTTGGACTACATCGATTTTTTATCTAAGTTTCTAAAGAGTTCATCCAAAAAGATACGGATGCCGCTGTCAGGGTCTTGTTGGTATCTTTCACGTTGTCGCTCAAGTGCCCGTATCGAAGGGGCATCGCCAATCTTAGCGATAGCATCAACAAGCGTAAGCCGGATTGCGGGTTCGTCTGCGGTATCGAGTGCATTAATCAGTTGATCCCGTGCCTTAGTCCCGCCAATACCCCCCAGTGCAGAAGCGGCTATGTCTTTGGTGCTGGTATCTTCCGTCCCAAAAGCAGCGATAAGCGCATCAACAGCGGGCTCACCAATTTGACTCAGTGCAAGTCCTGCCTGGAAACGGATGCCGGGGATTTCTGTTGCGTTTTCGAGAACAGTGACGAGATCATCAATTGCCGAAATGGGTTTGAGAATGCCGAGTATCGCGAGACACGCACGCCGAATCTCCTGTTCGGGTTCTACCTGAATCTGAATGTATTGTTGTGCAAGTTCAGCGAGCTGTCCCTCGTTGATTTTCTGATAGAGTGCCTCGGATTTGTGTCTGAATTGTGTTCCGAAAGGTGCTTTGAGCGTAGCAGTATTTTCGGTTCTATCAACAGTCAGCAAACCGAGGATTGAGGCGGATTCAAGTTGGTTCGCTTGAAGGCTATCGGCAGGGAGCTGGTTCACATCCGCCTTTTGAAATTCTTGGAAGAGGTCATTGAGTACGCTTAATTCAACGAGGCGTTGGAGACTGGTAATAGCAGCTTTGCGAAGTGAAAATTCCGTGCTATTTTTGAAGAGGTCTACGAGTGGCTCAATCGCCCGTGCGTCCCCTAAATCGCCGAGGGCACTGACAGCGGCAATTTTCACACCTATTAATTCAGAGGTTCGGAAGACGACGTTGTGTTTGGCGAGTTTTCCGACCGTTTTCTTGTAATCCCCAAGGCTATAAATATTACGCTCATCAACGATCTTTTCAACGATGTCTCCCACTTGAATATCGGCATTTGCGGCGGGTGTTCCCAGTTGAATCTGATTCACACGTACACTGCCGTTCCCTTCAACGGTGAACCCTACTTTATCACCGCGTCTACGAAGCGCGATACGAATTGGAGGCTTATCTTTCAAATGAAGGATGAGGTTATTATCCTCATCAAGTGCCTCCTTCATTGCACTTTTAAAGTCCCCAGCACTTCCGATTGGGTATTCTACGATGATATAAGAGATGAGTTCGCCGGTTTCAAGTTCTGCGTTGTGCGCGGGTCCATTGGGTTGCGTATTTAAAACGACGACGCCACTTGTTGCCCAACGATTCATAAGGTCGCTATCTAACTGTTGAACTTCCATCTTTAAGCGTTCATCGTAATGCCGATTATCGCATCCAAGTCCGAGTGCCAGTGTAAAGAGCGGCAGGATAAATGCGTAACGGGCTATGTTTTCCAATCGTGTTATTTTTTGTAGCATGCTAAATCCTTTCCATCCAATAGTACGTCTCAGCTTATGAGGTGCGTCGAAAAATGCTATCCCGATTTACAATTCAATTAAGAGGGATAGGGACATCTCGACTGCTCTGCTCTCTCAAAGCATTTAAGAGCGGCTCAACCACCTTTTCATCGCCGAGTGTCGCTAATGCGCGTATAGCGTCAACGCGTAGAGACGATCCTTTGTTCTCAACAATTTTGATGAGTTCCGGAACAGCAGCACCACCAATTTTTCCGAGAGCCTCTACAGCGAGTTGACGGACTTCGGGTTTCTCTCGGTCGCGTTTCCATCTGGCAGAGCCAGATTCGATGATCGCAGCGAGCGCAGGAATTGCGTCTTCACTTCCAATCTCCCCAAGTGCTTTGACTGCGTTCAATCGGGTTTCCTCTCGTCGGTGATCAAGCAGTTTCACCAAAATAGGTACAAGTGTTACGGGGTCGTCTTTACCGAGGTTTCCAAAGACCCAATGTGCGCTGTGTCTATCGCGATTATCCCCGGATTTAATCGCCTTTTGGAGTTGACTGATGAGCCGTTTCTGGTCGCCTTGTTTGTATATATGTCTTAGCGCGTCAAGTGCAGCGTTCTGAATATCTAAATCGTCATCGCGCAGGGTCTCAAAAATCAGTCTTTCAAGATATTTACGGGGCTCTTCCTTGTATGCGAGGAACATGTGTCTGCCGCGCTCGGCGATTGATGCCCCCTCCCAATCAGGGGTGTTGGGTTCATAAAATTCCTGTGAATTGTAAAACCCAAGGAGATAGTGTGCTTCGGCAGTATCGGTCGGTTGTTGGAGTGCGAGCTTAAATTCTCGGACAGCGCGCTCCTCTTTCCGGCGTTTATCCGATTTAATTAATTCCTTGCCCTTAGCGAGGTTCTCGTTCTGAGTGCCGCACCCCATCACAAACAGGGCGAGTACGAAGGCGAGCGAGAGTTTCTTCATTGTGTATCCCCTAAGTATCTATCAAGGAGGTTGCCTTGTTCATCACCTGTTTCAGATGCCTCTACTTGTTCCGTGTCTTCATCGGCATCATCCGCCTCCACTTCTATTTTCTCCTCTGCAGTTTCTGCTGCAGCTTCTGCTTCACCAAGTACTTTTTGGAGGATGACAACGGGTTTCTCGGCGAACCCCCATGCCTTATATCTCTGAATGACGCTCGTTTCTGAAGGGCTTAACTCTATTTCAAGGGACTTCACACCATTCTCAGTTGCAGTTGCCTCAGCCGCTTCCATAAGGTAATCGGCGACACCTAACTGTCTAAAGGGTCCCGCGACTGCAAGACTTCCGACCTGGGCGATTTCCGAATTGACGGCATCTTTCTTGACAGTGATTTGTCCGATCGGGTATCCGCTGGCTTCGGCGACGAGCCGATACGTGCCACTTTCGGCTTCCAGATCGGTTTTTAATTCTTCGGTAACCTGCTCTATGGTTTTTTCAGGAAAACAATATGCGTGCAAATTCACTGCATCATTTTCTGCAGCCGATCGTACTTTAATAGCTCCGATTAAGTTGAAATCTTGATTTGCCATAGACCGTCTCCTTTGTAATTGGTTCTTAGTTATAAGTTATAAGTTAAGAGGGTTTTTTGGGAACAACTCACCGCGCGGTGACTAAGTCCTAATTATTGTAATACAATTAATTTCTCATTACAACGACTTTCTTTCGAGCGTTGGCGTTGAAATGCCCTTCCTTAGGAACGTGGCGTTTCATTCTCAATTACAACACCGTCTGTGTGCTCAGAGTTCGTCGGCAGTGGTATCTCAGTAGCCACAACGTCCTTTCTGGCTGCGTCATCAAGATTCTCCTGTCCAATCCGCAATTGCCGTTCTGCATCAACGACATCTCTATTGATTTTTTCGATACACCGATTGAGTTTCTCAACGAGGGCGGTGTGTTGACTCATGGCGCGACGAATTTGGCGGAGTTGATCAATAACAAGTCGAAAAGTTCGGACAAAATCACCGGGATCGACCCGCGCATATCTTTCAAGTTTGTCAAAGTCACAACCGCGGCTCCAAGCGAGCATCGCAGTGCAAAGCCGAAGTTCCAAAAAGGGTGTGGTTTCCGTAACCTCGTGCTCAACCTCTAAATACTGGATAAGTGAAATCTCGTTACTGACTGTATAGAGTATTTCCAACAAGCGTTCGTCTTTGAGAGGTTTAAAATATCCATCCTTACGGGGTTCAGAAATAATCGCGACCATGAGACAGTTAATCTCATCTTCTGTGAGTCTTTCAAAAAACCCGCCAAAGAGCAATTGGGTCAATTGGAGTTCATATCCGTAGATATGTGCAGCGGTCCTTCCGCGCGGGAGAAGCGTTTGCGCTTCAATGTAGCCGAGTTCTTCAAGCACCCTTAGACGTGCTGCAATTTGCTCTCTGGGGCTGTTCTCAATACGTGTTGTCCGCTTTTTGAGTTTTTGGATCCGGTTTTCTTCCCGACGGATGGCTTTGTACCTTCCGCTGCATGTGCTAAAATGCTGACATTCGTCACAAAGACTGCGTTCACTTTTTGTCTGAAAACGCTGTATCTTGCGTTGAACAACGTTTAATCTTTTAACTCGCTCTTTTTTTCGTTTTTTCCCTCGAGTTTGGGATTTGATTTGCGATCTCTCAGCATATAAACGCTGGAGATTTTTTTCCCGCTCTCGGTTCAGGCGATTGTAGTGTTCAATCTGTGTGCTGCCGTCAATTCCTTCATGGATGCACTCAGGTTCAGGCAGTGTTTGGAGTTTCTGAGTGTTAGCCTTAATCTGTGCGTTGAGTTCAGCGACGCGAACGTAGTTTTGATGGTTGCTCAAACTCATGGTGTAAACATCGTAAATGTCATCTCCATACTTCTGATACAGATTAAGAATACTGGAATAGGAGAGATTAAACTGGCTCTCAATAGGTTCTATTTTATTAGCAATAACGTCTCGAATCTCTTTTGAATCAGCATAAGCAGGTATAATTTGGGAATAGACATAACCGATGGTATCAATACCACGTCTTCCAGCGCGCCCCGCCATTTGGTGATATTCACGCGCCTTGAGATGACGGAACCCGATCCCATCATATTTTTCAAGACTATCAAAGACCACAGTGCAGGCTGGCATATTAATACCGACAGCGAACGTTTCAGTGGTAAAAAGGAGTTGGATCAGCCCAGACGTAAACAACCTCTCTACGACCTCTTTGAGTGTCGGTAACATACCTGCATGGTGATAGGCGATACCGCGACTAATTAACCTGCGAAAATCATTAATTTTCTTTTCGTCTACAATGTCAAATTGGACGCAGAGTGCATCAAATTGTTCCAAAATCTGGGTTTGCTGTCTTTTACTAAGTAGCTGCAGGTGCGATCCATAGACGAGTGCGTTGGCGTTTTCCTCACAGCCCTTCCGACTAAAACAGAAATAGAGACACGGTAATTGCTTTTCACGGCGCAGATGTGGGATAAGTCTTGTTTCTATAAAGTCAGACGGCAGAGCGGGTGCGGGCTCATCATCAGCGTCGTATTTTCGTTTACGTGCCTTACGTTGTGCCATGCTACGGATGTGCGGAATATGCTTTAGATTCCCGATACCGTAATCTTGAAAATAGAGATGATGCTCTAAAGGCACGGGACGGTTCAATTCCTCGACCATTTCAATATCTATATCCCGCACGCTCTGCATCCACTCTGTGAAAGAGTCAATGTTTGGAATTGTAGCACTCAGACAGACAAACTTGATATGTTGGGGTGCAAAGATGAGACTCTCTTCCCAGACGGTACCACGTTCAGTATCGTTAATATAGTGGATTTCGTCGAAGATGACGTAAGAAACATCTTGTAAGCGTTCAATATCATCAAAAATAGTATTTCGGAAAATCTCAGTGGTCATCAATAGCACTTGCGCATAAGGATTTAGGACCACATCGCCGGTAACAATACCGATTTTGTCTCCGTATTCAGCGTAAAAATCCCGATATTTCTGATTACTGAGGGCTTTGATTGGGGCGGTGTAGATAACGCGGCGGTTTTCTTCGATGCACTTTTCGACAGCATATTCAGCGATGACAGTTTTGCCCGCACCTGTCGGAGCGGTGACAATGACTGAAGCATCGCGGTCAATTGCCTCGATCGCTTCTTCTTGAAATCGATCAAGTTGTAAGCCCTTATAAAGCATTCAACTCTCCTTTGCACGCTAATCCCTCTTTGCATAACCTTATGCAGTCTGAGATGTGATATTACTCTAAAGTAATTGTAATAGACAGGGTATTTTTTGTCAAGGGTATTTCTGGGCTTCGCTCCGTTTACCCTTGACATCCGCTATACTCCGTGTTACTATTAAGTATGAGAACGTCTGAAACCCGCTACCGGAGGTGGAGGTACAAATTATGCAAGATGTTGAGCAGATACAAAGGCAACACAGATCTCCTTGGTGGAAAGGTCTCTTTGGGATCCTGGTGTGTGTCGCGCTTTTCAGTGTTATCGCGTGGGCACAAAACAATAACAACGAAAACCAGAAAGGTGTCACCTTGGCTGATCTCGGCGTGTCAGAAGCGCAGAAAACCCAAATCGAAGCACTCTGGGAACTCAAACGCCAGAAACAGATTCAGGCAGTCGCTGATTTGAAGACGTTGAACCGGCTCGTAAGGGATTCGCTTGCCGCAGATGTGGAAATTCAAGAAAAGTTGGATGAGTTCCGCGTAAAACGTAAGGAGATGCAAAAACGGATTGACGAAACTGAGGAAGGACTGATTCAGACGTTGCCTACTCGGGCACAACTCCATCTGACGGTTTTAGGGGTCCTGGACAATGGTATCCCGCGGAAAATGGCGAGATCGCAAAGCGGTCAGAAAACAGACGAAAACGCTGCACCCTCTCTGGAGCAAGAGACGCAATAAAAAAGGTGGAGGATACCAGACTTGAACTGGTGACCTCTTGCATGCCATGCAAGCGCTCTCCCAACTGAGCTAATCCCCCACTTGACTATTGCCTTTAATTATATCATACATCTTCAGGGAATGCAAGAAAAAATTGCTTCTTTAGAAAAATGGCGAAAAATCAGCAAACCGATCCATTTTTTTCCTTTGCCAAACGTGAGGATGCCGAGATGCAACTCGCAACGGGCGCGCTCCTCATCGCACAAAGCGAGTACATTTCGCTTAAGATTGAGGACTATCTCTGCCGGTTAGACGAAATGGCGAGTGTTGTTCAAGAACGGATTCAGGACACGACGCTCGCTGAACACCATATCGCTGCGTTGAACCGTTACCTTTTTGAGGAAAACGGATTTACAGGAAATACCGAGAACTACTACGCTTTGGGGAACAACTTTCTGAATGCTGTGCTTGACAACAAAACAGGAATTCCGATCACGTTAGGCGTCGTCTACATCGAAGTGGGTAGGCGTGCGGGGTTGCCGCTTGTCGGTGTTAATTTTCCGGGGCATTTCTTAGTCAAATACCAGTGTGAGCATTTAGATATTCACCTTGATGTCTTTAAAGCGGGACGCTTCATGTGTGAAGACCTGCTTCAGGCAAAACTCAAGGAAGTGGTCGGGAAATCGGTGCCATTAGAACCTCGCATGTTAGCGGAAGCCTCGGATCGGGAGATTTTAGCGCGTATTCTACGGAATTTGGTGCGTGCCTATACGCTGCTTGAGCGTTACGATAAAGCACTCATCGCGGCGGAACGCATCACGTGGTTGCTGCCTCATGCAGCAACCGATTATCGTCTGCTCGGTTATCTGCATTACAAAAACCACGCCTACGGTGAAGGTATTGCAGCTTTTGAGAAATACCTTCAAATCGCAGAATCGCCACCAGATGCGGCGGCAATTGAACGGGACATACAGCATCTTCATAAACTACTTTCGCGGTTGAATTAAAACTCGCTGTAGTAGCGGGCTTAGGATCTGCTCACTAAGGAACGGAAATAATACAGATCGGAGGAAAAGAGAAGAACATGTTTGCCAAAGTCCAAATCGACGCAGAAAAATTAAATCCAGATTCACAATTTTTTAAGAATGCTCTCGCACCAACTTGCGATGAACCAACTCTTTTGTCTCTACTTGATAATCTCGGTAAATTACCAGCAGGATTCAATGGTGAACTTTTCGTCCCTCTACTCACACATACGAACCCTAAAATTCGCACGCTCGCCGCAAAAAACGTAGGAAAACTCAAAAACTCCAGATTTTTACGCGAACTCTCCCAACTCGCCTCCACTGAAAAAAACACACTCGCCCGTCGCGAGGCAATTTCTGCAATCGGACGTATGAGGCATGAAAAGGCAATTCCAGTTTTGATGCAGCATCTTGCAGACGCAGATCCAAAGGTCATCCTACAAGCACTGCGCGGGCTACTCTACTTCAAGGAAAAACCCGAAGTCCAAAAGGCATTAGACTCGCTACATGAACATCCAAATGAACTCATCCGAGAACACCTTGCTAGCGAAGTGAAGGACAAAAGTGCACGCTCACAAAATGCCAAAAAAGACCCTTCACATCCATCCAGTCCGGATGCTCTTAAAAATGCGATTGTTCACGCCGACGTGCAGAAGGCATTAAAAGTGATTCCAGACGAGTCAATCCATCTCACCTTCACATCACCCCCTTATTACAATGCCCGCGACTACACAATTTATCAAAGCTACGAGGCATATCTTGACTTCCTAACCGCTGTTTTTAAGGAAACGCATCGTATTACCAAAGAAGGACGTTTTTTTGTTCTTAATACATCACCTGTTATCGTGCCGCGCATTAGTCGAGCACATTCAAGTAAGAGATATGCTATCCCTTACGATATGCACCCGCGCCTTACTGACATGGGATGGGAGTTTATAGACGATATTGTTTGGACAAAACCTGACTATGCCTCCAAAAACCGAAACGGAGGATTTTTCCAACATCGTAAGCCCCTTGGTTACAAGGCGAATTCTGTCACTGAAAGCGTTATGGTGTATCGAAAGAAAACAAACAAACTCATCGATTGGAATATTCGGCAATACGACAAAGAAATAGTTGAGGCGAGCAAAGTTATGGGGGAGTATGAAAAAACGAACCTATGGCATATTAATCCGGCAACAGACAAAGTTCATCCGGCAGTTTTCCCACCTGAATTAGCAACGCGTATTGTGCGATTTTATTCCTTTAAAGGAGACCTTGTCTTTGATCCATTTGGTGGTAGTGGAACAGTCGGATACGTTGCGCTCACTCATGAAAGGTATTTTCTCCTCTGTGAAAAGGAAGCCGAATATGTTGAACGTGCCAAACAACTGTTTGATGTCAACTTGTTTACTGATGCAAAGCCTCGGTCTCTATTACTTACAGAATTAAAGTCTCAGCTTACTGAAAGGAACCAAAATTCATGACCGTTACTGGTGCTGTTATTAAGAACATTATCCGAAAACTCCTTGCAGGACAGGATTACCGGTCCGAAGTCTTGACTCTGATCGATGCTGAGTTCTTGCAATACGTTGTTGACTTTTTTAAACGCGTTGCTTGTGCTAAGTTGGAAAATAAAAATATAACAGTTGATTGGTACAAAAAAGAACTCCTCTGTTCAGATTCACTCACCAAAGAGGAAGTTGCAGTTCACTCAGGTCTGAACATGAAAACAATCTCAAATATGTATAATTCAACTCGCAAGAAAATTGTGTTGGAAGCATCCTTAGAGCACTACGATGCACTCTACGATGCCATTAACAGTTTGACTGAACAAGGTAGTATGGATGTTGCTCTCACAATAAAATTTCGGGATGTGAGTGTCGATTTGAACATCAACGAGAGTTTGATTGTAATCAATACACTCGCTGTGAAACGTTCAGCACTTCGGGGCGGATTATGGAGTACTGCTGGAAAACAAGTTGAAAAACCTTTGATGATCGCTCTTTGCGCTCTCTTTCAAGTACCGAAAAAATACTTCGATCAGAGAAATCTTCCAGAATCAGAACGTGAATCCGATTTTTACCTGTTTGATGACACAGGCAAAGATTATCCTTGTGAAGTGAAATTAATGGGAAAAGGTAATCCTGAAAGTGCTGACGCAGTATTTGCCCGCAGCGGCCGAGTTCTTGTAGCCAATAAACTTTCTGATACCAATAAACAACAGATGGATTCAGAGAATATTCTCTGGGTTGAACTCCAGATTGAAAATGGATATAGACGTTTTGAAGAAGTCCTAAAGACCTTGTCTATCCCTTACAAACCTTTTACTGGAAACCTTCAAGAAGCGTTAGATAAAATTTTGCCTGTCATTCTGTCTGATGATGTCCAAGACTCTGTAACGCCTGAGGTGGTTTTAATCGAAAGCGAGCAAGATAACGATTCTGGCTCACAATTACTGGTTGAACTTGAATGAAAATTTTAGGTGTTGATACCTCGACTCCAATTGGGAGTGTTGCTTTAATAGATAGCGATAATTTAGTGGCGGAGCATACGCTCGATATCGTCCAAGCACACTCCTCCAGATTGATGCCTGCGATTGATAGCGTCCTGAAATGGGGCAACATTACAGCGGACGATTTAGATGGATGTGCTGTCGGTATTGGACCTGGATCGTTCACAGGTATCCGTATCGGTGTCGCGACAGTCAAATCTATCTGCTATGCTGTTGACAAACCGATCATCGGTGTCTCAACCTTAGAGGCAATCGCTTACAATCTGCGATGGTCAAATAGTATCATCTGCCCACTACTCGATGCGCGGCGTAGTGAAATCTACGGTGCCATTTTCAAAGGAAACACGAAATGGCAACGCCTCAGCGAGGACCTCTGCTTGCCGATAGATGCCTTCTTGGAACGTATCAAAGCAGATACTATACCCGATTACACTATCAACTTTGTTGGGGATGGGTTGGAGACCTATGGGAATGTCGTTCGGGAAAACCTCGGTGAACGGGTGCACTTTGCAGATGCGATTTTCAATGTCCCACGCGGGGCAACAATTGCGCATCTCGGTCAGGAACTTTTAAAGAATGGAGATACTGATAGTTATTGGACTTTGGTACCGAACTACGTTAGAGTTGGATTGTATTAGTCATTGGCTATCAGCAGTCAGCGATCAGCAATAGGGAATGTGTTTGACAGGTGAGAATGATGGATTGTTGCATCAAACTCACGTCAATTAGAAACAGTGAATCGTATTTTTAAAAACACGTCGAGTCTCTTTAGTGCGCATCTTATCAGTCGCCTGGGTTCACTCGTAATAACGATATGGCTTATGCCCCGTTATTTCTCAGAAAGTGAACTTGGCGGCTATTTTGTTGCAATTGCACTCACGAACCTGATTGCAAGTCTAACGGAACTCGGCATGCAAAACCCGCTCATACGAGAAATGACGCTCCATTTGCAACAGACGCGGCATTACCTCGGCAACGCACTGATTGTTCGCTGCATGCTGTCAATCATTGCTTACGCCATCATGATTGTTAGTGGTATATTCCTCTATACCCCGATAATCGTAGAGATGATAGTCTTCTTAGGACTGGCAGAGATTGCGAATTCCTTAGCGCAGTTGTATCGGTGTGTCTTTCGCGCCCACGAAAAGATGAAATATGAAGCGCTCACTGTGATAGCCGAGCGTGGCGTGTTTCTTTTAATCGGTGGCGGCGCGATTCTGTTTAACTATGGACTCATGACTGTCTGTCACGCCATGTTGGTAGCGGGTTGTATGAACCTGATTTTGAGCGTTGGACTGACTCGATTTCGTTTCACACCACTCGCCTTTCAACCGAGTCGAGAGATTGTGACAGTGTTGATGCAGCAGGCATTACCGTTTGCCATCGGTAACCTTTTCAATCTACTCTATTTCCGAGTGGATGCGATTCTGGTGTCGAAACTGAGTTCGGACGGCGTGGATGCCAACACATGGTACGGCTTGGCGTATACGATTGTCAACGCCTTTACGATTCTACCTGGGGCATTCATGATGGGGGCAATGTTCCCTGTGTTATCGCGGGCATGGGAGCGAGAAAAAGGGAGGTTTCCGGGGGCATGGACGTTTGGTATGCGATGGATGGTGCTGACCGGACTCCCGTTCGCAGTTGGGCTGTCAACACTATCTTCAGAAATTACGGGGGTACTGTTTCCAACCTATACACCGGACGAAATAGGCAAAGTATCAAAGGCACTCCAATGGCTCAGTTGGTCGGGTGGACTTATTTTCGTAACAACGGCGGTCCAGTCGGTGCTTCGGGCGACGGATAAACGCCGTGCGTTCTCGGTTCTCATGGGGACCACGGCACTTCTGAACATCTGTCTTAATTTATTTCTAATCCCGCGTTTCAGTCATGTCGGTGCGGCGATGGCGATGGTTATCAGTGAAGGATATCTGCTTGTCGTTGGGATTGGCTATATTTCAAGAAATATTGTCAGATTCGGTGAAACGCCTCTCATACTGCCGACGCTTTTAAAGGCAGTCTTTCTCTGTGGTGTGATGGGTATCGGTTTGACCCTCTTGAAAGGGTTTCTGTCCATTTGGGTATTGATTCCGTTGGCGGTGGTGTTTTACGGTGCGGGAATTGCTATTTTTGGGGAGCTTCGGTCAAGATTTCAGTTTGATTAAGTGGATTTTCGCTCGTCAAGGCGTTCATACTGTAGAAGCATGAGTTGCGATGCCTGTAGTGTCTCTAACGCATACGTCCTGCCTTCCAAATCGCTAAACTCAACTTCAAATACGCCGGATTCATATTCCTCAACAATGGTACCGACCTGTCCGCGGTATAAGTTGAGAGTTGGCATGTCTTCTACAAGGGCAACGGTATCAAGTAATTTCATTAGGTTCCCTTAAAAAAGTTGAGGATATCAAGACGTTTCCCCGGCTTGTTGTAATGCATCCCTGATGAGTGATGGGCTTAGACGTACCCCATTCTCCAGTAACACGTCTAAAAGTGGTGCAACCGCATCAATAAACCCACTTTCCTTTGCTTCCAGCAAAAGACCAACCGTGCCAGTAAAGGGCAATCCTATGCGTTCGGCGTATTGTCGGGCATCCCGATCATCAAGAATCACGAGACGTGCATCGCGCTCTTGGGCAAGGACAAAAACTGCAGCTTCACCCAGATCAACTTCCGCATGCGTTGCTATGTTTTCTGGATTACGCAAACGGACAGTTCTAATCCACGGCGCACTTTTAAGTGCTGCCTCGCGAACTTCCGTTTCGATCGCGAAAAATTCACCTCGAACTTCTTCTGGAATTAATACTTCAGTGTAGAGTTCCCGCAATAGGGGGAAAAGATTGAGAGTCCAAAGACCGACAAGGGGACTCGTATTACTGATGACTGGCTTTTCTGGCACTCTCAACGTCCTTTCGGAGCTCCTCAGCTGTGAGCCTAATGGGAGAGAGTCCATATTTTCCCATCGTATAGATAAACTCCTCGCGAGACATACCGGCAAACCGAGCAGACAGCCCTGTGCTAAGTTCTTCGTTGTCGTAAGCCTTTAAGGCTAACTTTAGTCGTGCGTTCTCCTCAAATTCAGGAAGTTCCGCTTGGGGAATTAGCATAGCGGCGACATCTGCTGGTATCTGAATGTCTGTTTTTTGTACAAAATCTTTAGGACTCTCATAGAAATGATGAAACAGCACACTGACATCCACACGCAAGATAGTGGCAACAGTGAAATCGGCTTTCGCCTTTTTCCAATGCCCATAATGTAACCAAGCCACACCGCACGTTCCGTAAGCTACGCCCGCGTCCGGATTCAACCTGAGTGCCTGGGTACAGTCAGAAACCGCACGGTGAATATCTAATCTGCTGAGATAGAGGCTCCCGCGATTGGCGTAAGGCTCAGCGAGTTCAGGATTCAAACCTATCGCTGTGCTATAGTCTTGGATAGCATAGATCGCTTCACCTTTCTTGTGGTAAGCGATACCGCGATTGCTATACGCTTCAGCATAATTAGGTTTAAACTGGATTGCCCCACTATAATCAGCAAGAGCCTTGTCCACTTCGCCTGCCCTCATATAAGCCAAACCGCGATTGTAATGGGCATTGATATAATCCGGTTGCAGTTCAATCGCTTTGTCAAAAACCTCCGTTGCCCTGTCGTGTTCACCATTTTCGCTGTAGACGATACCGTGAGCGTTGTACACTTCTGCCTCAGCGAGACGCGAGTGTGCCGGCTTCGGCATGCTTTCAGTACGATGACTGGGAGCAAACCCGCAGTGAAGATAGGGATCGATGATTTTTCTGTTTCTGTCTCGTTTAAACGTATTCATTACCCACCACTCCCAATAAAGAGTCGGAGCTGCAAACCTCTCCCACGAATGTTGAAGCACCAACCCAATCCCGCTTCAGTCTTTTAAGAATACCACAAAAATGTGTTAACTATCAACTTTTACGGAAAAAAGAAAAAAGTCGCTCTCAAACGTATAACCCCTCAAACACCAGAAAATAATGAGGGAACGTCTTAGCGACACATTCTGGATCATTGATTCGGATGCCGGGAACTTTCAGACCGACAAGCGAAAATGCCATTGCTACTCGATGGTCTTCGTAGGTATCAATCGCTGCAGGGGTAATAGGGGAGGGTGAAATTTCGAGTCCGTCTCGGTGCTCAACAACAGGCACGCCCAATTTTCGGAGTTCTGTCACCATCGCATGAATCCGATCAGTCTCTTGCCAGCGCGTGTGTTCAATGCTTCGGATGGTTACTTTGCTATCGGCAAAGGGGGCAATCGCTGCGAGGGTTAGGGAGGTATCCGAAATCGTTCGCATGTCTACATCAATTCCCTTTAATTGGCGCGGTCCGGTGACGGTGATGCCCGTGTCGGAAAAGGCAACTTGACACCCCATCTGCTTCAAGATTTGCACAAACTGAAGGTCGCCTTGTGCTGAATCCGAGTGTAGATGTTGGACGGTGACACGGCCACCAGTGAGGGCAGCAGCGGCAAAGAAGTAAGAGGCGTTGGAGGCATCGGGTTCAATGTTATAGATCTGCGGCTGATACTGCTGCCCGCCTTCAATCCGAAAATACCGATAGTCTTCGTTAAGGACCTGTACACCAAACGCCTCCATGACTGCCAACGTAATGTCAATGTAGGGCATTTCGCGTTTACCGATAACCTCTATCTCCATGCCGTTCTTTGCGTACGGTGCGATGAGGAGCAGTGCGGTTAAGAATTGACTGCTCTTACTAACATCAAGTCGGGTTCTTCCACCCGCAAGTCCATCTGCTTCAACAATAACAGGCAGATGTCCGTTGTCAAATTGCGAGCGTGCTGATACCCCAATTTGCGTTAGTGAATCCAGTAAATCCGAGATGGGACGGCCCCGCCGCATCGGTTCATCGCCATCAATGACGAATTTTCCGTGACCTAACGAAACGTAGGCGGTAAGAGAACGTGAAGTGGTGCCTGAGTTTCCGATATAGAGATCCCCGCTTGAAACTGGGATGTTCCCGCCGTTTCCATGGACCTCAAATGTCGCCCGCTTTTCATCGGCATCAATGTGGACACCGAGTTTTCGCAACGATGCAGACATATAGTGGGTATCATCGCTGAAGAGGGCACCGGTCAGCTTTGAAACGCCATTCGCCATGGCGGCAACCAATAGTGCGCGATTGGTATAACTTTTGGAACCCGGAACCTCTATGACGGCATCAATCGGTTTACGAATCGGTTGGACTTCAATCATTCAAGGATCTCCAACTCCGTTAGCAATTCTCGCAGTTCGGCTTTCGCAGCGTCGCTAATCGGGAGCAACGGACTTGTGGTGTAAGCGTTGCAGACCCCCAAGATTTCCAGACACGCTTTCATGCCGCTGACCCCTTGACCGTAAGTATACATTTTGCTGAGCTGGAGCAGCAACTTCTGTAACCGATGGACTTCGTCGATATCGCGTGCCTTTGCAGCGTTATAGAGCGCGACGGATTCTTTTGGGGCGACATTTGAAATGGAGACAACACCACCGTCGGCACCGAATAGCACAGCCGCGCCGATTGCGGTATGTGAACCGAGCATAACAGCGAAATCCGTTCGGTCTCCGAGTAAAGCGAGAAGATTGAGACAGTTTGTCCAATCGCCGGAACTGTCTTTAATACCGACGATGTTATCACACGCATCTGCAAGTTCAGCAACTACCTGCGGTTTGATTGCGGTTTTAACGGTTGAAGGGATATTGTAAATGAAAACGGGGAGTTCGGTGCTGCCAGCAACGGTTTGATAGAATTGAATCAGGTCTGCGTCGTCGGTAGAAGGGTAGTAGTAACCGGGTGTCGCGGCAACTGCATCGACCCCAAACTGTGTGGCGGTTTCAATATTTTCGATGACGCGCTGGGTGCTTGTGTCCATGACACCACAGATAATCGGGACACGACCGCCAACGGCTTTGGTGGCGATGTCCATTGCGCGCTCGCGCTCGGTATTCGTCAATGTTGTAAATTCGCCGGAAGTGCCCAATAGATAGATGCCGTGAACACCGTTGTCAATCAAACGGTTCAATTGGTTAACAAATCCGAGTTCATCAACACGCTCTTTTTCATCAAGCGGGGTTATTGTCGGTGAAAAAATGCCTTCAAATCGGATGCTCATGAATGCCTCCTATGGTTGCAAGTCTTTCTTGTTGGCGTGGACTGGCGAGGGATGCCCCATAAATCTTTTGTCAGACTTAAGTTTCAGTTTAGCAGAATTTGATTTAGATGTCAAGGAGCATTCGGTTTACACATCAAGTTTGGATTTGCAAGGTGCACTGAAATGTGCTATGATTGTATCAAAACTTGACCCTCTAATATCGGCTTGCATGTTCCTCTAAAAGACCCAAATCGGATATAGAAGACAGGTTGTACAGAAGTACTAAAAAGACAGCAAATGAACATCCGTACACAATTGACACTCAGGTACATAGGTATTATGCTTTTAGTGTTGCTCGCTATATATATCTTTCTTGGAACGATGCTCAAGGATTCCATGAGCGATCGAATTACCAGTGAATTGGAAGTTCAAGCAGCATTAACCCGGGAATTTTTCATCGAAAAACTTCCTGCTGAGGGTGACTTTACTTATGATGCGATAGACCCCCTCGTGGATAGACTCGGAAAGACGGGTAAAGCACGAGTAACCTTCATCGGCGTAGATGGAACTGTCTGGGGCGATACAGAACGAGATGGACAAGCGTTACGAGGGATGGACAACCATCTCG
Organism: Candidatus Poribacteria bacterium; assembly: GCA_028820845.1. Lineage (NCBI taxonomy): Bacteria > Candidatus Poribacteria > Candidatus Poribacteria bacterium. Next base: position 21,547 of record JAPPII010000112.1, on the reverse strand, counting down.
CACGTCCAGAGGTCCAAGACGCACTTAAAAATGGAAGAGGCATTCTGGATCGATACAGCGACACAACACAGACAGAATTTCGTTATTTCGCGATGCCAATATATCGCAATACTCACACTGAAAACGCTTCAAATGGAGAAGTTTCCTTGATTGGTATTTGTCGCGTCGCACTTCCGATGGAAGCCGTCAACACAGCAATCGGTAACCTCCGACGAACGGCACTCATCGCGAGCGTGGCGGGATTGGTTCTTGCAATTGTATTCAGTGTTTTTAGCACGGGTGCCATTATAAAGCCGATTGAGAAACTAACGCAGATGACAAAATCCCTCGCTGCTGGCAACATAAATTCGCGTGTTCCCGTCGATTCACAAAACGAATTGGGACAGCTCACGGAGAATTTTAACGTGATGGCAGATAGGGTACAGGAACAGATCGACAAAATTTCTGAAGAACACCGACGCTCCGAGACCATCCTAACGAACATGGGCGAAGGTGTGCTACTCGTGGATGGGGCATCCGAGATTACCTACGCTAACACAATGGCTGTCACTATGCTGGAACTCCCAGACGACTATATTGGCAAAGCATTGATTGAAATCAACCGTATCCCCGAACTACAAGCCCTCCTGAAAAAAGCAGAACAGACAGAAACTGTAGCGTTTGCAGAAATCCAACTCGGTAACCTATATGAACCGGAAGCAGAGGTAACGGTTGTGCCTGTTTCCGCCGGTCAAGAGTACATCATCGTTATCCATGATGTTACGAAGGAACGGCAATTGGAACGTATCCGTGCTGACTTTGTAGCGAATGTGTCGCATGAACTTCGCACACCCCTCACAACAATCCGAGGGTACGCCGAAACGTTACTGAGTGAAGATACCGTTCGGACAAAGACGGGTGAACAGTTTCTCGTGAAAATTCTCAATCACTCCGCTCGCCTCTCAAAATTAGTTTCCGAGCTGCTGGAACTCTCTCGACTGGAGTTGGGTGACAGAGAATTGAGACGCTCACCTTGTCATCTCAATGCTTTCTATGAACCAATTTTAGACTTGTTTGAACCGCTATTAGAAGAGTCCAGACTGGTTCTAAAATGGGAGATCCCTGAAGAACTTCCGAAGGTTAACGTGGACCAACAACTTTTCATGCAGGTTTTCGTAAATCTGATTGACAACGCGATTAAATACACGCCAGATGGTGGAACAATTACGATTTCGGCAGAAACTGACACGAGTAACGTCCTTGAAGGACTCAATATAACCTCGGAAGAAGTCCTCGTGCATGTCCAAGACACAGGGATCGGCATCCCGCTGGAATCGCAATCTCGCGTGTTTGAGCGGTTCTACCGAGTAGACAAGGGACGCGCCCAAGAGATGGGCGGCACCGGGTTAGGTCTGGCTATTGTCAAGCATATTGTGCTTCGTCATAGGGGCAGGATATGGCTGGACAGCATTTTAGGACAAGGTAGCGTCTTCCATGTCGCTGTGCCGTTGCAAGGCTAAATTTTCCATTCTTCTCGCGTATAAGCCATCTCCCAAAAGAGATACTCATAACGACTACTCATCAAGAAGCAGTTTTTAATTCGTTCTTTTGCTGAAGGGCTGTGCTCGGCTGTAAGACCGTTGAGTAGACCCCGTAGCGACTTACCTAACGCGAGGAATTCAGGTGAGGCGTACATATCAATCCATTCCTGATAGAGCGGTGCTGGTGAACCCCCTTGTTCAGCAAGCGTTGTTCCGATTTCGGCATAACCCCACTGACACGGTAGGACACCGGCGACGAGCTCAGCCAAAGTGCCGGCTTCCGCAATATTGAGGATATGTCGGGTATAAGCATGTGTTGTAGGTGCGATGGGTGCAGCCTCCATCTCAGTGGCAGAGATACCAAATTTCTCGCAATACCCGCGATGCAAATCCATCTCGGTGTTCAGCGTCTCGTTGAGGAGCTCCGCAAACATCGCCATTGTCGCTTCATCGTGAGCCTTTATAACACCGTGCGCGAACACGCGACTATAGTCTAATAGGAAAAGATAATCTTGAATGAGATAGAACTTGAACTTCTCTGTCGGTAGCGTGCCATCGGCAATACCGCGAACGAAAGGATGTTTAAGGTCGGCTTCCCAAATTGGTGCCGCAGCGCGTCTGAGTTCATCGGTAAATTTTTCGGTTTGTGCCATAGGTACTGTTGAAACTCCCTATAAGTATGCTATAATCTCTGCTATATATCATACCCGAAAAAGAAAAGGATGTCAAAATGTTTGAAAAACTCGGAATTGTAACCAATATCTGGTCTGAAGAAATAGAAAAGGGTGCGCGCTTCGATGAACTGATGGTAGAATTCGGTGCGAATGGGTTTAAGGATATGGAGGTGCGGGAAGGCGATTACCTCCGTAACTCCGAATTCGGCGAACTCATTGGACAACTCGAAGCAGCGATGTCTGCATACACCGATGCCGAATTCAAAATGATCTGCGACGCTGTTTGGATGGGAAAGACTCACGAAACGAAGCACCCCTCGCTTTTTGAAGCGGTTGCGTCCTTCGTCGAAAAAGCATCCGAACTTACTTTGAGTTACGCTATGTCGCACCCGTGGTTTTCCGCCCCAAAAGATAGGGAGACAGATACACAGCAGATCGTGAGTGCGAAGAAATTGGCGTATCTGCTTTGCCCGGCGCGAGCGCGACTCCGACTTGTCGATCTCGAAACTGAAGGCGATATTGACGAGGCAGCGGCTATCGCCAATCTCAAACATTACAAGGCACTGCTACCAGATTATCCGATGATTTTTGCCGTAGAGAATGCGCGACAAACTGCCACGTTAACCTTGAAGTTAGCAGTCGCTGGTGGCGCGAAACTTACGTATGATGAGACCAATACGTATCTCGCTGATGGTACAACGGTGAATCCGCCGGACGAATTCTGGAGTGCTGTCGAGATGCCAGACCTCACATCCGTGCATTTCAAACAGAAAACGGAAGCCGGTGTTCTCTCAGAGGTAGGTGATGGATTTGTGGACTTCCAAGCAATTGCCGAACACCTGAAAACGCGGCAATATACTGGCGATCTACTTCTTGAGAACACACCGACTGCACATTCGCTGCAAGATGCTGTACGGAGCCGAGAATATCTGCTTAGCTGTTAGGACCAAACCTACATCGCCCCAACCAGAACTCGTTTTCATTTTTAATCTCCCTTTGACAACTGTTTAACCGTAAAACCACTCCACGTCCAACGTTTCTTCTGTGTATAGATTATCTGAGTCAGATGTTCGTCGGTGATCGTGATAGTGTATTGTCTTTCCGCAGACGCATCTGCGGAAGTGAGACGTAGTTCCTGGAATCTCTTTTCGCCGTTTGCAATAAGGTTAATTTCCACGGGTGCGATAACACCGGCGTGGAAATAGCATGTTACTTCATAACTGCCATTGGGGAGTGCGATTCTGAAAACGCCGTCCGCTTCACCCCAAAGGTTATCCTGATACAGAAGGAGATGCGATTCATCTTCTCCCAAGATATCGCGGATGTCTGGTGTAGGTTGCGTGTCTTCTGTATGCCAATATTTGAGTTCAAAACCTCCGCCGCCGGTTTTAAATTCATCCTGAATAGATTTAGACAGCCAGCCATACCTTCCGTCGATATAACCTGTGTCCTTGTATACAGCGATATGTCCAGCGGCACTCTCGCCATCGGCGGGCTGCATGTCGAAAGTGCGCGTTGTTGTATCCTTCCATAATTGCGCATCGGGTACCGCTTTCTTACGCCGATAAAGTCGATTATAGTTTGTTGAATGAATCACTTCATAATCTTGGACGAGGTCGCCGACACCATCATACTCCGTGCGCCAAACGAGGACATAGTCTGGGGTCATTTCCCTGTTCTTGTAGCGGAGCGGAAAATGATCCGTACTCGGTTCATAGTTCTGGAGATAGGCGACACCATTCTCTAACGATAGATAGCCCTCTATATGCTCAAACGGAAGGACGTATTTGAAATCCCAATTCGCCGAATCTGGTGTCCCTCCCCATGAACCTGGACGGCTTGCCAAGACAGTGTGCGGCTCAATCATCTCCGCAGACGAGAGTGCCTCTTTCGCGTCTCTGTCCATCAGATAGTAGGTTTGAACGTGATAACCGAGATGCCATAACGCTAAAACAATCAGGATACTGCTAAAGGCGTAGTCAACGAACCGATGAAAGTTAAAGGTAAAGAACGGAAGCAGCGCGAGTAAAATGTAGATATGTATCCGATCGCTGATCCACATACCACCAGAACGCAAACTCCATGGCGATCTGAAGTAGAGAAAGGTCAGTATGATGGCGACCAGCAAAAACACGTCCCCCTGATTCAAAATTGCAGTAGCACCTCGATAACCCCTGTTTTTGGATTCCGAGGCGTTACGTTGTGCATAGACTTTGCGAACCCTATCGATTACGGTGAGCAAAAAGGCACTGGCAAACACAGCAAGGAGAAGGTTGCCTATTAGACTATGTGCATCCCGAAAAGAGATGATGGAACCGACGGAGAGAAAGTACTGCATCAACCCTTCAAAACTTCGATGGAAGCCGCCCCCTTCCCGTTTCACAAGATAGTAGGTTAGCAGGATTATGTATGCGGGGAGCATAGTCCCTAAAAAGAGGAAGATAGATTTCAGCTGCGCGATTAAACGGGCGCGAGGCGATTCTAAGGCTTCATAAATATATAAGAAAACGCCGCAGACCGTCAGAGATACTGTGAGGAGGGCGTAAGATTGGAAATGTGTGAGGTAAACGACGGTGAGCCACACATAAACCGTAACGAACGCCTTCACACTGAGTTTATCCTTGCATCGCCACCAGCCACCGAGTGCGAAGAAAAATAGGGAGACACTTAAGGCGAAGTTATAGAAACCCATGTGTAGCAGGTAGTTATAGGCAAAAATGAAACCGACTAAGCAGAAAAGGGGTTTGCCTTTTTGAACACTGTTCAAGAGATAGAGGAGGGAGAGCGGTAGGAGTCCTATGCAAAGGCTAAAGAATATCTTTTCGCATACAAGTGGCGGAAAGACAAACATCAGCCCTGCCATAACGACATGGGAAGTCCAATTCGGAAAAAGCGTCGGGTTGCGCTCGTAGACTTCCCGCAAGATGTAGTTTTCGTGATTGTGATATACCTTCAAGACGTGGGCGTTGTGGACATGGGCAGGTCCGTCTTGGGTGGCGGTGTACTTGAACAGCCAAACTGGTAAAATATGTATCACCAGTAGTACAATCACGACGATGTGCTGGATAGAGAATCGACGCGCCTGCATAATTGCCTCACCCCGAATAATCGCTTTTTGGGTGAGTCGGCGAGATTAGGAAACCTCGTCAGCAGCGGTTATCACGAGTCAACGGAATGGACTAAAAAGGATCTTCTTGTGCCTGTGCGGTTTCCGGCTGCGTGCCACTGGGAGCTGCGTTTCCTGAGTCTGCGGACTCCTCCGCGGTTGGGACTTCACTCTCTTGAGAAGCTGCGGTTAGTTGCTTAATCCGCTCACAGAGTTCATCGAGCAATTTGGACGATGTTTCCGCGGCTTTGAGTTCAGCGGAGAGCTGCGTCCATTGCATCTCGGTCATGTCGTTCCGGGACTCTACACTGTATTTACGTTTGATGTAGTTCCAGAGATCTTCTTTCGTAACGCCTTTCTTTTCAAGGGGAGCTGCGAGATTGTTTGCGATAGCGAAAGCGGCTTTTTGGGCATTGGCAATATTACCCCCCGTCTGTGGCAATTGCGGTTGTGGTGCTGCATTCGCGTTGTGGGTCTTCCGATGGAGATAAAAGTTTAACACCTCACGGATAACCGGAACAGGTATCAATTGTTTTATTGCATTACGTTGCGCTTTATGGATTGCTTTGGTGAAAGCGAATGGATCCTGCCGACTCCCAGCCATTTTCGGTTGCTCATACGCCCCATAGCGAGACGAACCGGTAATTGTATCAACTGCTTTGGCGGTCGCAATCCAAGAGTGATCGCGTTCTTCGTATTTGACCTCTTCGATCTGGATGCCGCCGCGGCGGTTGGCAGCCTCGTTAATACCAGCTAACGTCAACCCTTCCACCGTACGTCCACCTTGTTTAAAAGAATAGACGTAATCCTGAATCGTCTGACCTGTCATCAACTCAATAATAGCCTGATCATCCACCTGATCAACGACCTCGTATTCGGCAGTAACTGGAACCATTTCGTCCTTTTTTTCTTCAGCCATGACATCCTCCCAGAAGCGACTTTAGGGGTTTATATTTTTTGAAAAAAGTTGTTACTACAATATATATGATAACATATTTAATAAAAAAAATCAAGTTAATTTTTTATAGAACTTATGTCGCATTCTTGCTGGCGAGGTTAGGAAACCTTGCCAGCGGTCCTAACAGCCAACAACTATTATAAAAACATCTATTCGTTAAATAAAATATAACTAAAAACCACTTTCACGGAGAACGCACAATTCTAAGTTCAGAAACCCAGTGAAATCAAGGGTTCCCAAACAGCTCCGTGAAACCTCCGTGAAAATCCCCGTTAAAATACAATTCTGATTCCAATGAAAAACTTGATTTCTACTGCTAAGGCTGCTATAATAACAGAAAATTGCGTACCAAAGGACTGACGAACCGTGATAGCCCCACTTCTCCACATGCAGGCGATTACCAAAGACTTCCCGGGTGTGCGCGCTTTAGACGCTGTCTCTTTTGAAATAAATCGTGGCGAAATCCACGCCCTCTGTGGAGAAAATGGTGCGGGTAAATCAACACTGATTAAGATCCTCGGGGGTGTCTATCCCTTCGGAACTTATGATGGACAGCTACGTATTGATGGGCTCAAACAGCAATTTCACACTGTGCGTGACGCAGAACGCGCTGGAATCGCTGTTATTCATCAGGAATTGGCACTCATTCCAGAGATGACGGTTGCCGAGAACATCTATCTCGGTAAGGAACCTGAGCGATTTGGCATTATCGACAAACAACGGCTTTATCACGACGCTGGACAACTTTTGTCGCAATTCGGGTTGACACTCCCCTTAGATCGTCCGGTTTATGAACTCGGTATCGGTCAGCAACAACTCGTAGAGATAGCAAAAGCCTTAGAACGTAGTAGGGGTTGGGTCTCCCAACCCGATGGTTTCCTACGGGCAGAGGCAACGGGCAGGGAAACCCTGCCCCTACTGGTGCTTGATGAACCGACGGCTGCCTTGACGGAAAGCGAAGTGGAGATTCTCCGGCGTATTTTGATGCAACTCCGGGAAAAAGGTGTGGCGTGTATTTACATTACCCACAAACTTAAGGAGATTTTTCAAAGTGCTGATCGGGTGACGGTGTTACGGGATGGCAAAACGGTAGCCACGCACGCTGTTGAATCTCGCGAATGCACGGAAGAATTACTCATTTCAGAAATGGTCGGTAGGGAACTAACCACACTCTTTCCGAAACGACACGCCCGCCCGACTTCTGAAGATGCATCGAATCAAGAAGTAGCACTCCGAATAGAAAACTTAAGCACTTACCCTTCGGAACCGCCGCAGCTGGAAGACGTTAGTTTTGAGGTGCGGCGCGGGGAAATCCTCGGCATTGCAGGTTTGATGGGTGCTGGTAGAACAGAACTGATTAGCACTATTTTCGGGGCTTATTCTGGGAAATGGGAGGGTAAAGTTCTTATAGACGGCACACCCGTCGAAATCCACGCGCCACATCAGGCGATAGCGCATGGGTTGGGACTGGTCAGTGAGGACAGGAAGCGTTACGGACTACTTCTGGATGTAGATGTTGTCCGCAACATGACGCTCGCGAGTCTCAATGCCTCGTCGGATATTGTATCGCACGGTATAATTGATGACGATGTGGCATCTGAAAAAAGTGGACGTTATGTGGATTCTCTTCAGATTAAGACGACCTCACTTGATGTTCCCGTGAACCACCTGAGTGGCGGAAATCAACAGAAAGTGGTTCTGGGGAAATGGCTGATGACGCATCCAAAAGTGTTGTTTCTTGATGAACCGACTCGCGGTATTGATGTTGGTGCGAAAACGGAAATCCACGCACTCATGGCGCAACTGGCGCGAGAGGATGTTGCGATTGTGTTCGTATCGTCTGAATTACCGGAGATTTTAGGCATGAGCGACCGGGTTCTGGTGCTACATGAAGGCAAAATTATGGGTGAATTTACCAACGAGAATCTAACGCAGGAAGACATCTTAAGATGTGCGGCTGGAACTTAAACAACAGATGGAAAATAGAAACGAAATCTTTACAACAGAAAGTCCTCGTGAGACACAAGCACTCGGTGAGAAACTCGGTCAAACGCTCAAACAAGGAGATGTCATCGCACTTATTGGTGACCTCGGAACTGGCAAGACCTGTTTAACCCAAGGCATCGCGCGGGGTGTAGGTATCGCACCCAACGAGATTGTCAGCAGCCCCTCGTATATCCTGATTAACGAATATAATGGAACGGTGCCGATCTACCACATTGATCTGTACCGACTTGAAAACAGCGAAGAGATTGCTGAACTCGGACTCAGCGAATATGTAGAAGGCGACGGGATTTGTATCATTGAATGGGCAGAGCGGATGGCAGATGCCTTGCCTGATACCTGTATAAAGATTCACATAACGGTTGAAGAGACAAACATCTCAGATAACTATAACGAAGCAGACGCGTCAATATCACAGAGTCCTGTAGATGAAAATATCCGACACATCGAAATCCAACATCCTATACCTCGATAGCGGTTCAGGTATCGGCGGCGGTCAACGGAGTCTTCTACTGCTGCTAAGCCTCTTAGATAGGAATCACTGGACCCCTTTTGTCGGATGTCTCGGTGATAGTGCTTTCGCAGCGGAAGTCGCAAAGACAGAAGCGAAGATCGTTCCACTGTCTCTACCCGCGGCGCACAATAAAACGGATAAGGTGAAACGGTTTACATTTCGTGATCTGTTGGCAGACTTTCAGCAATTCCAGGTCGTCCTTCAACTCCACCGAGCCGTAAAACGACACGCGATAGATCTTATACACGCAAACTCACTTTCAGTGGCACTCCTCGGCGGGATTGTTGCAAGGATAAATCGCATTCCGATCCTGATGCACAAACGTTATGCAACCTCGTATGGCATTTTAGACCGACTCTGCGAAAGGCTTCTCCAACGCGTGATTCTGGTGTCAGAGGCGACGCGTTGGGACTTTGCGCCTACGGCAAAGCAGACATTAATCTATAACGGTGTAGATTTAGACGCTTTTCAGGCATCGCCAGAGGAGGTAGAAACCCTTCGGAGAGAACTTTTTCCCGATGCCGCTGACGCGTCATTACTCGCCGGGGTCGTGACTCGGATTACACCCGAAAAAGGTATTCATTTCTTAGTCCGCGCGATGGCGGAACTTAAGGGAAAAACGCCTATTAAGCTCCTGATTGTCGGGGGTCCCTATTTCCAAAAAGACGTTGATTATATGGATTCCCTCAAACGGGAGGTTGCGGATTTGGGTGTTGAAGATTCCGTCATCTTCACGGGATTTCTATCGGACACGCGTATCGTAATGAGTTTACTGGACATTGTATTGGTGCCATCTATTATCCCAGAAGCCTGTCCGCGTACGATTATTGAGGCGATGGCGGTCGGTAAACCGGTGATCGCTACGCCGTTGGGTGGTAGTAAAGAACTCGTCACGTCTGAAACAGGAATTTTAGTGCCACCCGAAGATGCGCCAGCAATTGCGAAGGCTGTAGTAGCCCTTGCAACTGACCGAGAAAGATTGAGAACAATGGGAGAAGCCGCTCGCACACGTGCTGTGCAGCTATTCAGTAGTCAAAAAAACACCGCTTTGACGGAGGCAGTCTATACGGAACTGCTAACGGCATCTTAATACACCAAAGGAATTATTATGGATGGAGATAGAAAAAAAACAACCAGCTCACCGCAGGGTGGACAAGCGAGCCAAGGACAACTGCGGCAAGTATCTCGGTTGTTTGGCGAAGGCGTTGGTAACACTGACGAGTGGATTGAGATTCACCGAACTAATGATGAATGGGAGGTGAAGTTGATTCAAGCCACCCTGAGTGCGCAACAGATCCGATGTAGACCGATCGAATTAAAGCCGGAACGCCAAACTGCGCTCCTCGTGGCACCCGAACATGAAGTGGAAGCTATGGAATTGGTAAGTCGTATCGGTGTAGCCGTTACGGATAACGAAATGACAATGCGCGCCGAGGAAACAGCGGAAGCACTCAAACAACGCGATATGGCTGTTGTCCAAGAAGATAACAATCAACAGGTAGATCCTGACGATCCAACAGAACTACTCATCTCCGAACGCGAAGGGGTCGGCAGTGTCGTCTACGTTACCGGGCAAGGTTATGAACTCCGTGTCGGTCCTGAGCCGTACGTCACTGTGGCAGAAAGGGATTGGGAAGAATTCACAGATTTCAGTGCGCAGCGTCAAGAGTTTGTAATCCTTCTCCGTCACGAATACCCGGATCTCTTTGAATGGATTCAAGAGGAAAAGATGCTGGCAGAATTCATCCGGCTCATCGAGATGACGTATCAAGAGGGCGCGCCAATCCCAGCTTCTCACAGACATGGCGGCACCTCCGATGCTGAGGAATTTGATGGACCGCCTTACCACCCGCTTGCGCAATTGAGTTTGACTGTCGCAGTGGTTTCGCTGATTGCGGTGCTTTTTCAAGTACCTTGGCTTGTCAACCTTGTGATGGCTGTCGTGGCAGTTGCATCGGCGGTTGTTGCGAAATATCAGATTGATGCGAGTGATGGAAAATCGACGGGTATTCCGATGGCACTGAGTGGGATTGTGCTTGCGTGTCTTGTCGTTGTGTTTGCGTGGTGGTTGAGTCAGCGTCCGGAACCGGTAGAGCCACAGACACCGCCGGTTCGTGAGATGATTGAGGATCGGTAGAATGTAAAAATTTTGTCAATTGTCTGAATCAGGATTTGCAGGATAATAGGATTTTCAAGAGTGTTTGTTGTGATATGCTTTTTGTCTGAATCACAGATTACGCAGATTTTCAGAAAACAGAAACGGATTGATTTCTTTCCTGAAATGTATTATACTTTTTCAAACACATTCTTTTTCAAATTTTTTCTGAAGTTCTGCCCTTATTTTTTCCCTAATATCACTCGCCATCTTTTCGGACACTTGTTTGATCATATCTTCGCTCATCTCTGTCTCGTGAATACTTTTTCCCAGTTGTGCCTGGAATTCGGCGTAAATCTTTTTCTCTATGGTACTCAGCATTTTAGGCACAATATCTTTCAGAATTAATTCTACATCCGTTCGCTTAAGTTCCTCACCAGCTTCTTGTGTCCCGATAAACGCTTCCCCTTGTAAACGTTTCCGTGCGCGATGGAGCCAACTTTGAATCGTGTTCACCGAGATTCCCAAAAAACGACCAATCTCTCTGGTTGTCATTTCATCAAGATAGTAGAGTGTCATAACCACGCGTTCTCTTTCCGGGAGTTTTTGCAAAAGAGTATCGACGATTTCACAATAATCTTCTATGGATTTTGTCTCGTGCTGCTCGGCTATATAACGTGTATAAGAGATTTCCTCGACCATATCCATACGCGTGTCATCCAGCGATTGCATCGCAGGTTTTTGCTTGCGCAGCCAATCAATGCAGAACCGGTTAGCGATGACACAGAGCCATCTTGCAAAAAGATCGGGATCCCTGAGCGTTGCGAGTTTCTGATATGCTTGTAGGAAAGTGTCTTGTGTAATTTCCTCAGCATGGTGGAAATCGCCGATCTTCTGCCACGCAAGGGCGTGAACAGTCTTTTGGTACTTTTGAACTAAGGTACTGAATGCCGTATCGTCACCTGACAGGACACTGTGAATCAGCTGAGCATCGTCTTTTTTCATCAGGATTCTCCGTGATGATAAGTGGTTTGTAATAGGGTGTGTAAATATTTAGTTGACGTTTCAACTGGTATATGGTAAAGTTAAGAGTTGAAAAAGGGGTTGCGCTTAAGGTATATGCTGATAAGAACGAATTTTAGCAGCGAAAATGGGGCACTGTCGAATTAGGTTAAGACGCGGTCATCCCCAACACCATTCAGTCAGAAGTGATGCTTGTGCGCGGAAAGTTGTCATGTCAGAAGAGAGACATCAACCCCACATCGGAACTGAAACAACTTCACTTCTTCCGCCCCTCACCATCGGTGTGGTCCTAATTTTACTCAACTCCTATTGGATTGCCTTGGTCAGCGGTATCTACCACTCCCTGAATCCTGCCTACGCTTCCCTGTTCATAGCTCCGGTTGTCAATCTCTTTTTCGGGGTACTATTCAACATACTCCTAAAACGGATCCGTCCACAACTCGCTTTGAGTCGTGCCCAACTTCTCTTGGTCTATCAGATGTTGGTTATGCTGTGTGTCGTCTCTGGACACAACCCGATGGACTTTATCTTGGGGATTCTGGCGCATCCGTTCTGGTTCGCTACCTTTGAAAACGAATACGCAACGCTGTTCCACAGATATATTCCATCTTGGTTCACAGTTCAAGATAAAGGCGCGCTCACAGGTTTCTTTGAGGGCAATTCGACCCTATACACAGCAAGACACCTATCAGCATGGATAGGTCCCACACTGCTTTGGTCGTTTGTTACATTTGTTCTTTTCTTTATCTTGATGTGCTTCAATAGCATCCAACGTGTACAGTGGAGTGAACGGGAACGCCTCAGTTATCCGATTGCACAACTCCCGATAGAGATGACGACCCCACGTTTTTTCTCAAGACGGTTGCTATGGCTTGGAATTAGCATCTGTGCAGCAGTAGAACTCCTTAACGGGCTTCATTCTCTCTATCCACCTGTTCCCGGTATCCCTCTTAAAATCCCCGACTTCGGTGCGAAAATTTTTACAACAAAACCATGGAGCACTATCGGATGGCTGCCACTCTTCTTTTATCCGTGGGTCATCGGTTTGACGTTCTTTGTGCCGCTTGACCTCTCGTTTTCGGTCTGGTTCTTCTTTCTGTTCACAAAATTTCAGTTGATTTTAGGGAGCATGGGTGGGTGGAAATCGCTACCGGGGTTTCCTTATTACAACCAACAAGGGGTTGGTGCGTGGTTGACGCTCGGTATCTTAATCTTATGGGTCAGTCGCAAGCACCTCAAAACAGTGTTTTCTACGGCTTTAAAACCTTCAACTCCCACAAACGAACCTTTCCAGTATCGGACTGCCCTGCTCGGCATCTTGGTAGGCACAGCGATTCTGGTTTTTATTTTTCAACAGGCGGGTATGTCTGTTGGGATTCTTCTTGCCTTTCTGTGTCTCTACTTCCTTATGTCAATTGCCATAACTTATGCGAGGGCGGCGGTTGGTGTACCTTATCATGAAGTGATTTGGACACATCCACCCCTGATGCTGGTCTCAGTTTTAGGCGTGCGACGGATTGGTGCAGCGAACTTGACGCTTTTCTCTTTTTTGTATCCTTATGTTCGGGATAACGTCTCGCACCCGATGCCGAGTCAGTTAGAGGGATTCAAAATCTCGGAGCGCGCCTCGGTTTCACAGAAAAAGATGGCGATTGCGATGATCGTTGCGCTATTGGTCGCGATCCCTGCTTCGTTCTGGGCGTATTTGCATCTCATCTATCAACACGGTGCGGCGCGAACTGAAGGTTATATTATCGGTATAGGCTTTGAGACCTTTGAACGTTTGCTGCTGCCGTGGTTGCAACAATCGCATGCTACAGATAGCACAGGATTAAGTTTCTCGGCGTTTGCATCGCTGTTCACGTTGGGATTAATGTTTCTGAGAAGACAGTTTATCTGGTTTCCTTTTCATCCGGCGGGTTACGCACTCGGCTTATCTGCGGGCATGGTTTGGGTCTGGAGTGCGGTCTGTGTGAGTTGGGTCATCAAAGCGGTTCTGCTCAAATTCGGAGGCTTGCGACTCTATCGAAAGGCAGCACCATTCTTTGTTGGTGTGATTCTGGGCGATTTTCTGGTCGGAACGTTTTGGAGTTTAGTGGGTGCCGTGTTCGAGATACCGGTGTATCGGGTTTGGTATTAGAGTCATTTTGTTTTTAGATTGACACTTCAAGCGGTATATGGTAAGGTTAAGAGTTAAAGCACATCCACGGTTACAGTATGAATGTACACTTAAACAAAAGACACCAAAGGACATTAGAGGCTATTTTTAGCACACGAACCTCCGCTACACTACAATGGCGGCGGATTGAATCGCTTTTCATAGCACTCGGTGCTACAAAAAAGGAAGGACGCGGATCTTCTGTGACTTTCAAACTGAAGGGAGAGCCTGTCACATTTCATCGACCCCATCCTCGAAAAGAGGCAAGCAAATATCAAGTTCGTGATGCCCGAGACTTTCTAAAACGAGTAGGAATAACACCATGAAAACAATGACATATAGAGGCTATACTGCTAAAATTATCTATAGTGACGAAGATGAATGCTTTGTTGGGCACGTTGTTAATATTGATCACATTGTTGGTTTTCACGGGGACACTGACGCTGAGCTGCGCGTTGCCTTTGAAGACGTAGTAGATCTCTACATAGAAGTTCTGGAGGAATCAGAGAACCCACCACAAAAGCATGCTGCAGGGAGTTTCTGGGCACGTCTTCGCCAAGCATTCCATCTATAGCATCAGAGTATTTGTAAAACTACAGACGTAAAATCATGAAAACCTGTGTCATTGTTTTTGCTAAGAATCCGGTGCCGAATCAGGTCAAAACTCGGCTTGTCCCAACGTTTTCACCGGAACAAGCGGCGACATTATATACGGCGTTCCTCAGAGATTGGTGTGAAACGCTTGCCCAACTTTCCGGTGTGGACTTAATTGTTGCTTATACACCCGTAGATGCGAAACCCGATTTACAAGCACTCATCGGAGACAATGCCATCTATATCCCGCAGACGGGAACTGATCTCGGGGAACGATTGACTTCAGCGACACAGTGGGCAGTGGAACACAGATACACAAAAATTTTACTCGTCGGTTCGGACAGTCCGACGTTACCGATTTCATACATCTCAGAGGCACTTACACAACTTGACTCGCGGGACATCACTATCGGACCAAGTACGGATGGGGGCTATTACCTCATCGGCTTTTCCGAGCGGAGTGTGGAAACAACAGTACCGTTTGTATTTGAGAACATCGCCTGGAGCACAGCGAGCGTTTTTCAACAAACGCTGGCGCGTATTCGTTCAGTAAAGGCGACGGTGGGACTTCTACCCCCATGGTATGACATAGATACGGCTGAAGATTTGGCGTTTTTGTATGCGCACATATCGGCGACGCGACTCGCCGGCGGAACGGTGCAAGCCGTTAGAACAGAATCTCTATTGACGGAATTATTTTCAAAGATTACACACCCAATGGAGATTAAGAATCTAAATCGGTAATTTCTCAACGTGCGATAAATCGCACTACTACGAACCGCTCTGTTTGTAGTAGGGCAATTCATTGCCCGTCAATTATCTAATCTATTTTTTCATTCTCATACAGTTTCGACTACAGGCAAAAAAGAACAGGAGAAAATAATGGGACAATTAGACGGAAAATTTGCGATTGTAACGGGTGGAAACCGCGGAATCGGAAGGGGGATTGCGAGAGGACTTGCAGCGGAAGGCGCGACGCTAACCATCGCTGCAAGGGATGCCAAACTCCTCGAGGAAACCGCTGACGAATTTCGGGCAAATGGCACAAAGGTGCTAACTGTTGCGACAGACGTAACAGATGAAGAACAGATCAAAGCACTCTTTGCAAAATCGATGGACGAATACGGACGTTTGGATATCCTTGTCAATAACGCTGGGGCATTTAACGGAGGTCCCATAGGTGAACTCGCAACAGAGGATTGGGACTGGGTTATTAATGTGAATCTCCGGGCACCGTTTATCTGTACACGCGAGGCGTTCGCAATTATGAAGGCGCAAGGTGACGGGGGTCGTATCATCAACGTCGGGAGTATCTCGGCACATCGGGTTCGTCCTCGGACTGCGCCTTACAGTGCGAGTAAATTCGGCATCTGGGGTTTGACACAGGTAACGGCGTTAGAGGGAAGACCACACGGGATCACGGCGAGTTGTTTACAACCCGGGAACACCTATGTAGAACGTCATCAAAATCGTGCAGAGCCACCGAGTGAACCGATGATGGACGTTGACGATCTGGCACAAGCGGCTGTTTTAATGGCAACCCTCCCGCCAAACATTAATATGTTAGAAGCGACCGTCTTACCTATTGGTCAACTCTATGTCGGACGTGGCTAATACTCGTGCTTATCGGCACGTAGTCGGAGGCACATTATGAAAGTGAATCGGACGCAATTCATGGAGGAAGGTTATCTCGTTGTTCGAGAGGTAATACCGCCAGAAGAACTCGACGCGCTTCGGGAAAGTTATGAATTGATGGTATCGCGTCAGCGAGAAATCTGGTCACGAGAACGGTCACCAAACGACCCACCCGGCGGCGTATGGGAGACTTCCGCACAACCGCGTCTCCTGCTTGGACGCGACCCACTCGCGGGGCACGTCGATGAGAAAACTGCCAGTGCTATCGAAATTTGGGCGCATGAAAATATGCAAGGGATTAGCAGTGAACTCCTCGGCGCAGCGGACGCCGGTGTTACCGAGATGATGCTTATGTGTAATCCGGTCCGAGACTGTGGACCTGCGACTTGGCATCGAGACCATCACCCCATTGATACAGCACCCTTACTGGGCTATATCGACGATATTGTGGAGACCGGACCGCGCTACGTTCAGTGGAATCTCTCGCTTTATGATGATAGCGTGCTATGGGTGCTGCCCGGCAGCCACTTACGGGTAAATACCGAGGCGGAAAATGAGCAGTTGTTGACAGATCCGAAGGTGCCGTTACTCAGTGCCCTTCAAACACATCTTAATGCCGGCGACGGAGTCGTTTACATTCTGCCAATTTTGCACTGGGGCAGCAACTACAGCAGAAAAATGCGACGCACGATCCATGGTGGTTTCTCAAACTACACCCACTATCCGACATCTGATTATATAGAGTATCTGTCGCCGGAAGTACAAGGGATGTTTGACCGGTGGAATGTGCGCAGCAATCAGATGAAAGTATGGTGTGAAGAAGCACTCCGAGCTGCTATCAAAAAGGATGCAAATGCCTATCACGCCGCTTTGGAAAAACTGCATCCGGACAGAGGTAAGAAAGGGAAGATACTCTCCACCGTCTTTTTGTGTAAAGCTGCGTGCTTTGTGGCGTTTACACACGGTTGTGAACTCGAAGATATTCCCGATGAGCTCAAGAACCGCGGCAAGGGACCTCACGCCATCACGCTGAACTGGGGACCCTCCTTCGCTGAAGATCGGTTTACGAAGGAGGAGGCATCTCTCCTATGGGAACGTTTCAAGCCACTTGACGCGCTTTTGAAAACCGACGAAGAGTTGTATCTACCGGGTTTTCAATCGGGTCCGATGCACTACTATTTCAACGAGATGCCTGCTAATTTCGGTGTTGCGGATTTTATTGAAACGTGGGGTCTATAGCGGTAAACCGAGCATTCCCTTCAGATAGAAGTAAGCCTCTTCTGTATAGCGAGGGAGATTTTCTGGATCTTCGACTTCTAATTCCAAGGTCAGGTCGCCTTGATAGTCTACCGCTTGGAGTGCCTCAATAATCTCTTTGAGATTGAGATCCCCGCGTCCGATGCCGACAGACACAGTGCCGAGATGATCTTTGAGATGCACTGCATACAGACGCGATGCGAATTGACGAATCGCAGCAAGTGTATCAACACCGGATGAATGGAAATGTCCTGTATCTATACAGACACCGACCCGTTCGTCTGGAATCGCATCCAGAATGGTTTGGAAATCCGAGGCTTGCTCAAGAACGTTCCCGTGATGGGGTTCAAGTGTCAATTTGATTTGACTCTCTGCAGGTATGCGTTGCAATACCTCACGGACACAGGCAATAACTCTGTCCAACGCCCCGGGTTCCGTCCTGCGTTGTGCGCCGCTTGTTGTTAGATGGGTTGCGCCGAGTCCCTCGGCGATTTCAACGCATTTGGCGATTGCGCCTGCGCGTGCGTCAACATCGGCAGTGTCCTGTCCACCCCAACCCGGAGGATAGAGTCCTGCACACTTCATGCCAGCGGCATCAATTTTCGCCTTCATACCGTCTATATCAAAGGCAAGCGCGGCATCCACGCTCCAGATAAGGGGTCCATGGATTTCCATGAGACGATAGCCAATCTGTGGCGCATATTCCAAAGTTGCGGCTACCTCGTCTTCAGCGTAGCCTCGGTAACAGATAGAAGCACAGATAATATCCATAAAATTTTCCTATATCCTTTCAAATTAATTAGAAAACCAAGGAGTCCATTGAAAAGTGATTCAACATATCGAAATAACTTTGCCCGAATATCCACGTGGCTTTCATCTCGTTACAGATGAGATTATGAAATCACTCGGTGAACTGCCAAAAGAAGGCATCCTACATCTCTTCATCAAACACACCTCAGCCGGACTGACCATCAACGAGAACGATGATCCGACTGTACGCGAAGATTTTGCGAACAGTTTCGACCGGCTTGTCAAGGAACGAGAACCCTTCTACCGACACACGATAGAAGGCGATGACGATATGCCGGCGCATATCAAAGCATCACTCGTGGGTTTTACCGTCTCCGTTCCGATTACCGACCACCGCCTCAACTTAGGCATCTGGCAAGGGATTTATCTCTGCGAATTCCGAAATAGAGGTGGCAGGCGGAACCTCACGGCGACGCTTTATTTTTAGTAGGTATCGGGGTTACAAACCCCTCCTACAAGACTAAAGCACTATACCCACGATGACCTTAACTCATGTACCTTCAGCGAGACTAACCTCGCAGTCCCACCATCGGCATAAATTCCGATGTCCACATTATTGAGATCGGGTAGGAAATAGGAGGTCATTGAGAGTTCGCCAGCATTGCCAAACGCCTCAATAGAGATACGATCCACCAAAATCTGCAAACTGATTTTTCCACCTTGTGGCGCAAGTGGACCACTCCTTTCAAGAAATGTGAGTTGCTGTTTCGCCACGTCGTAGCGAACGTCCTCTCCACGAATGTTGAACCCTACGGCAGCAGCGTCGTTGAGTGCTATTTCAGCGCGGATATCGAATAACTCACCTGTCAATCCAGCAAGCAGATTTTCACCCGGTTTCAAGGCGAGATCACTCCACGCGTGCGTGTAGGCGTGGATATTTTCTATCTCGGCTACCGGTTCTCGATGTAGACGAATCCCCTCCGAAGTCGTCCGCAGGGTTAAAGCACACGGAAAACTCATCTGCTGATTGAACGGCATATCCGGGGGTTTACTGCCGCTCATCCAAGCGATTTGGATGCGTCTGCCATCGGATTCTGGGACATCGCTCCACGTCTGCGCTGCATAAAAGTTGGCACCGTAGTCGGCGCGATGTGCTTCGTCTTCGGGCGTAAAGGTTGTTCCATCGAAACTACCGACGTAATACCTCCCCGCCGCACCCCAGAAAACCCATTTGGTATTATCGGGATCACCATCCACAGGGAGTTCAAAAATATCTGGACATTCTGTATCGGGAATCTGGAGGTCGGACAACCGAGTCCATTCCTTAAGGTTTGTCGATCCGAACAAGGCATAGTCGTTTTGGTCGAGATAGAGTGCCATCACCCATTTTTGCGTGGGTTCATGCCAGATTACTTTCGGGTCACGATTGTCTCTGACGATATGCGCAATGACAGGGTTGCCCTCATATTTCGTCCAACTCCGTCCGCGATCGTTGCTATAGGCGATGCTTTGGGTAAACGGCACCTCCTTGGGAGCATGGCTACCCGCAGATGTATAAAAATTGACGAGCACTGACTCGTCCCCTGTTTGGAAACCACCGGTATTGTTCCAATCTACGACCCCCGAACCCGAGAAGATTGTGCCGAGTTCATCGGGATGCAGGGCATGTGGAAGCTGCTTCCAGTGGACGAGGTCTGTGCTGATTGCATGTCCCCACGTCATGTTGCCCCAGTCGATGCCGAATGGGTTGTGCTGAAAAAAGAGATGATACTCGCCTTTATAGTAGATGAGACCGTTTGGGTCGTTCGTCCAGTTGGTTTTGGGTGTGAAATGGAACTGCGGACGATAGGTTTCTTTATAAGCTGTCTGGATCATGAAATTGTATCCTTTCCATCAGGTGGACGGCATAACGGCGTATGCCTACTACTTTGCCTATTATTCTATACAGATGCTCGATTTTGTCAAGGATGCTTGTTTATCCACAATAGGACCTACGCATTCCGTCTTAAAGCCCCCCTGATAAGGGATTACAAGACAGAAATTACTGCTTTTTGCGTCCTTAATGTCCGATATTTGCTCAATTTGCGTAAGTCTTGAAGGATACAAAATACAAGAATACTCGGAAACTTAACATAAAATTTGCACAAATTGTCCAAACTTTAATAAATGTGAAAAAGAAAATAAAATTAGACTGTTAGTAATAAAATCATAAATACGAAAAGGACGAACCTAAGGTTCACTTTTACAATTTAAGCGTAAACACAGATTTTTTTGGTATTTATGCACCCTTTCACCTGCAAACTGGTGTCTTTAATTTTAAAAGGTCGGCCTCCTACAAGAGATCGAGTGATTTGAAATGGTTAATGGCACAAACTTTCCATATTAAATTTTTTTGCGGGGATTTTGTTAAAACTGGTGTCAATTAATAACAAAGGGTAATTAGCAGACTGTTACTTAGGCTTTAGTGAGGTGAAAGTAATACGACTGACTAAAAATTGTTCCCTATTACCAAACTGTAAAATAGCATGACTAATGACGCTGAATTAATTCAGCGATTACTAAAAGATACTGATGATCAGGAAGCATACCATCTGATTTTTCAAAAGTACTATGAAAAAGTGTTCCGTTATACTCTTAAATTTTTGAGAAACTACGAAGATGCTGAGGAAATTGCTAATGATACTTTTTCCCGCGCATTCCGCAAGATGGAAAATCTCAGGGATCCGGCAAAATTGCTAAGATGGTTATATACTATTGCACGAAATCTCGCGCTGAATCGGCAGCGTGATGAAGATCGGCGATTAGCCGGTACGGAATTACTGGTCTACGAGGAATCTTCTGTCGAAGAACAGACAATGCTACTTACAGGTGATATCGCAGCAATTAATGCCTATAGAGCCTTTGGCCAATCTCAGGTAAATAGCGAGCGGGAGGTTGTGTTAAGACGCTTAATCCATTTGCTACCAGAGAAAGACCGGCAAATTATGCAATACTATTATTTTTATGATTGGAGGCAAAAAAAAATAGCGGCGTTAATGAACACAACATTCAAATCGGTTGAACATAGATTAGCGCGGACAAGAAATTTGCTGAAAGCCATCGTAAGCCAGTTAGATGATTTGCTATCTCTCCTTTCATCTGAAGAGAGTATGATGATGGGAAGGTATTTATTAGACAGGTTCTCTCATGAAGAAATTGCTGAATTAGTAGGTAGTGTTTACATTGTGTAAGTTATTGACATTTTTGTTAGGTTTTGGTA
>JAPPII010000111.1 GCA_028820845.1 Candidatus Poribacteria bacterium | reverse complement strand
CTGGGTTTTAAAATAGTGTAGAAGAAACACGGTTAGCCACTTACCGAGTTTATGTCCGGTGTGTTCTGGCAGGACGGCGAGCATATCAATATAGCCGACTTGTTTGCCATCGGTAGACCTATTCCAACCGCATGCCGTGCCGATCGGAATATCCTTGTGAACGACGAAACAGAAGCCGTCTGGATCAAAATTGGGTTGGTTAATAATGTCGGCGTAGGCATCTTGAACGGTTCTGCCGAGGTCTACGAATGCTGTATCCATGATTCGTGCCCAGTGCGCTTCGTCGCCTTTTCGATAGGTTCGGATGTGTTAGCCTTCTGGACACTGGAGTTGCGGCAGGTGCTCTAAATCATGCCGTACCATTCTGAGTTGATCTTCGACCATACATTTAACTTGATACTTTCGACCACAGTTCCTCAGAGAGTGTTTCTTTAACGTTTGCAATTTGGGTTGAAGGATGCGGCAGTTTCAAATTTTCAAAAATATCTCGCCACCGCTCTGATTGCCCTTCTTCAACGTAGACAGGCACGAATCCTAAATTGAGATAGGTTTTAATGGCAGGGATCCGAAAATCGTCGGTGTCCAGCATGACACTTATGAATCTGTTGTCGCGAAAGTAGTGGAGAACGGCGAGTGAGACCCATTTTCCGAGTTTGTGCCCGGTGTGTTCGGCGACAACACCGACCATGTGTACGTATCCGACCTCCTTTTCATCTATGGATTGCCGCCAAGCGCAGGCAGTTCCGACAGGGGTGCCACGGTGCGTTGCGAAGTAGAATCCGTCGGGAACGAAGACATCCCTGCCTGTAATCTCGTTTCGTGTATCTTGGGGGGTGCGTTCTCTGCCACCGAAGGAATCGCTGATGATCCGTGCCCAGTGTGCCTCATCTCCGTTGCGGTAGGTGCGGATATCATAGCCTAGCGGAAGTTGTAGTTCCGGTAAGTCTTTTAAATTCGGACGGACCATTCTGAGTTGTCGCGGCATCTACGTCTCCTTGCCTTTTTATTTCTGATTAGCATTCCAGTGCGTTGAATTATAGCATACCTCAAAAATTCGTGCAAAACCTTTACAATATTTTCCAAAAACGGTATAATAGTCTTCAGCAATTAGCCATCAGCAATCGGCATTTAGCGATTCGCCGTCGGTTAGAACTATCCGATTCAAATTGCAGCTACTGGAAGTACGGAAACAGTCGTGTAAAGGTGGGACATCAGTGAAAGAAAAAAATAAAAGCAGACCTAATATTGTGCTTGTCGGTTTTATGGGAACTGGGAAGACTTCTATCGGTAAACGACTTGCTACACGGCTCCGAATGCGGTACGTGGATACGGACGACATTATTGAGCGTGATAGTGGGCGTTGTATTAGCGACATCTTCTCGGAGGATGGGGAGGAGACTTTTCGCGAACTCGAAAGTGAAGCGGTTCGTAAAGTGTCAAAATTGAACAATCATATTATCTCTACCGGTGGTGGTGTGGTCTTGAAGGAAACGAATATGGCGGAATTGAAACGTAACGGGACTGTTTTTTGTTTAACAGCGACACCGGAAGAGATTTACCGACGGGTCCAGCATCAGTCGCACCGTCCTTTGCTCCAGACACCTGATCCGCTCGCGAAGATAAAATCGATGCTGGAAGATCGCCATCCGTACTATGTGAAGGCAGATTATATGGTGGAAACGACGGGATGCTCATTTGAAGCGGTAATGGCGTACATCAAACGGGTGTTCATGGAGAGTGTCAGGGAGTCGAAATGACAAGAACCTTACGCGTAGAACTCGGAGAGAACAGTTATCCGATTGTTGTCGGTGCTGGACTATTGAATCGAGTTGGTGAACTGCTCACACCGCTTATGAAATCGAATAAGTGCTGATCGTTTCGGACGCGTTTGTTAAAGCGGCGTACATGCCTGTCGTTCATCGCAGCTTGACCGATGCCGGACTTGACGTAAACGCTGTTGAGATTCCGGTTGGCGAAGAGAGCAAATCGTTGGCGGAATTCTCTCGGGTACAGGACAGTTTGGTGGCGCATCAACTCGACCGTGGTTCAACGCTTATTGCCTTCGGGGGCGGTGTTGTTGGGGATTTAGGAGGCTTTGCGGCGGCGGTGTATATGCGTGGTATCTCTTACCTCCAGATTCCGACGACGCTGCAGGCACAAGTTGACGCGAGCGTCGGCGGCAAGACGGCAATAAATCATCCGAAGGGCAAAAACCTCATCGGCGCGTTTCACCAACCGAAATTGGTCATCATTGATGTGGATACACTCAAGACCTTACCCCAACGCGACATCCGAGCTGGACTTATTGAAGTTATCAAGATGGGTGTTATCCGGGATGAACTGCTGTTTGAAATGGTTGCGGAAAACTTGGAAGCAATCTTAAATGTAGAAAACACGACGCTGATTGAAATGATCTCAAGTGCGTGTGTCAACAAAGCGGAAATCGTTGCGAAAGACGAAAAAGAGAGCCGTTTGCGAATGGTGCTTAACTATGGACATACCTTTGGACACGCGCTTGAGGCGCTGACGCATTACAATAGATACCGGCACGGTGAGGCGGTCTCTATCGGGATGAATTGTGCGGCGCAATTGGCGGTTAATTTGCGGATGTTCTCTGAGACCGATTTTCAACGGCAGCGTTCGCTTTTGAAACGTGCAAAATTGCCGCTGAATTTTCCAGACGATCTTACGCCAGAAGCACTCTGTGAGGCTATGTATTTAGACAAAAAGACGCTCGGTGGGAAACTCCGCCTCATCTTACCGACGCGTATCGGGGAAGTTGTTATCCGTGACGATGTAAACGATTCTCAGGTTTTAGAAGCTATATCGCAATGTTTTTAATAGTTTTCAGTACGATTTTTCTGCGAAAAATCTTTCAGTACTCAGTTAAGACATTGTGGTGGTTACCTTTCCTGCTACTGCCACAAGGTACCTCTTTAACTGATAACTGAAAGCGCAGCGTACTGACAACTGACAACCACTCGCGAGGAATATAATATTTATGCTAAAAATAATTCAATGGGTTGCCATCTGCTTGGTTTTATGTTTAAGCGTTGGCACTGCATTCAGCCAAGGTTTGTCGCCACCGTCGAACGTTACGGCAGTGGATACACCAAACGATGATGGGTCCAGTATCACGATTACGTGGGACGCAACGGCTGAGGGA
>JAPPII010000110.1 GCA_028820845.1 Candidatus Poribacteria bacterium | reverse complement strand
TTACTTTCAACACATATATCACTCAATACCTGATGACAAAATATTTACACACCCGACATGACCCCTCAGGCGTGGGTTGAGAAGTGTATAGAGACGACCCAGTCGGCTGATGTTGATAGAGAGACACGGGCAACCCTTTTATTTGGGCTCTCGCTTTTCGGGAGTCTGGTCCATCCGTCTGATTTTTTTCAGAATCCTTCATTGGAGGCAATTATGCAAGAATCTCCGTTTTACGAACACGTCATGGAACGCGGCATTGAACAAGGTATGGAACGCGGTATGGAACGCGGTATGGAACAAGGACAGGTGCTTGCGAAGCGGGATGCTATTCTCAAGCTCCTGCAACGCCGCTTTGAGGACGTTCCCGAATCCCTTGTTTCTCATATTACCGCGCTGCACCATATCTCGCAGCTTGATGCGTTATTTGAAAAGGCCCTCGAAGCCGAAAGGCTCGATGATATTGACTGGTGAACGCCTTCAGTAATTGACGGGCAATGAATTGCCCTACTACAAACAGAAAACTGGTTCGTAGTAGTGCGATTTATCGCACGTTAAGGCTCGATGATATTGACTGGTGAACGCCATTCAGACAATTAACCCACAACCCATTACGCGCCGCCTATCACGTTTTTGTAGATACCTTCGGCTTCGGTTGGAGATGTCAGAAACCATGCTTTTCCCGGGTCATCCGATATCTGTTTGCCGCGCAACTTCAGGATATTGTGGAGGACCTGCTCCAGGTTTTCCGGGTCATCCGTTCTAAAAATAAGTCCAATCTCAGGCGGTTCCGGTATTTCGAGGCACACTTGCGGTTCAACGCTGCCAATCTTACAGGCCCAAAATTCCTTGCCTTCGTATTCCACCAAAGATCGATAGACCGGGTAGTAGCAGAGGTAGACAGCATTTTTGCCGTTACCCAGCGTCCGGACAGCTTCTGAATTGAAAGGAACTTTTGGATGGAGGTCAGTGCTTAGAAATATAGACCACGCCCCACGAGTGGGATTGTTGGCAAGTCTTTGCCGTTTCAGGAGACTGAGCGCGCTTGAAACGGGGTGGATTTCATTTGTTGACAGACGCCCACCCCGTTGCGTATGCGTTTCATCTACAGTCTGCCTTATCTCTGTTTTCTGAATCTCCGTTTTTCCTGAGAATATCTCTATTATGAGTTCTCTCGCTATCCGCTCCGTAAGCGGTTTGCCAACATACTTGTAGCTGCTGTTCATAGTTGTACCTCCTTTGATAAGCGTGGTTCTGTCAAGGTTCGGGTCTCTGTGTATCGAAACTATAGTTGTTGATGTTAGAATAGGTTAATTTTTGGTTATATTCAAATTAAAACATTATTAAGGCTATACATAACTTTATACGGTACATAACTTTATTGTCTCGGAAAATGCAAGTTATGTCAATGAAAATTTTTAAAGTCATTCAATGCAATATTAAATAATAACTTCTCAATTTCCAAGGATGCTCTAAGTATTTTGTAGCGCAAACTGTATGAAAGTTAAGAGTTTAATTCGGTAATTCCCAAACGTGCGATAAATCGCACTACTACAAGCGGCCCCGTTCGTAGTAGGGCAATTCATTGCCCGTCGATTACCGATTTATTTTCTTAAACTTCATTTGGTTTGCGTCCCCAGATGCACAACTTGCATATTTAATATTGAAAATTGCTTATAAATCAATATTAAATACAATTTTTGCTTAATATTATACAATTTTTGCTTAATTTATACAAACTTTGCGTTTTTGGGTTATGCGTACGGGGTATTGGGTGGAAGGTTCAAACTGTCTTGTAGGAGGGGTTTGGAACCCCGACGCATTTCGTAGGAGGGGTTTGGAACCCCGACTGTCTTGTAGGAGGGGTTTGGAACCCCGACGCATTTCGCGCTTTGACCAAGCGCATCGGCTAACATCAGTCGCCACGATTCAGTTCAGGAATCACAGACGGCGATGTACCTTGCAACGGATACGGCGCGTCCTTATGTGCCTGCGGATGACGCGCTTCGTGTTCACACAGTGGACAGAACGGTGGAACAGTCTCACTGGGATTGTTCGCACCCGTGAATAATACTTCTCCATGTTTCGGGCAGTTCACCCGAATTTTCTTACATTCTTTCATACTTTATCAAAAACTTCGGTTGTAAAACCCCCTTGCTTTAGCTGGGGGATACACAACCGCCCTTGTGTGTTAGGCCACAGCGTGGCGAGTAAAAAAACTCGACAAATATAGTAAAGTTGTGGTATGATGCTTGTATCAAGTTGGCAGACATGCACAGCGTTACCGCTTGGTAACGTGTCTGCCTACCCACTGTGCAGGGGGTTAAAGACTTGAGACTTAATATACCATGCGAAATACGAAACACAAACTTTTTCACGATAAGACGTTGCGCCACTTGCACGATGATCTGAACATCATCGGCATTGTGCGAAATCACTTCATTGCACTTTCTATGCGATATTACCGCATCTATGGGAAGAGACTTTCGTATGCCAAGATGTCTAAACATTTGACGAAACTCAAGAAACTTGAGAAGTATCAGCATTGGAATATCCCCTATTCGTGGTCTCTGCAAAACATGCTCAAACGTCTGGCAGAGTCCTTTAGGGAAATGAAAACGCTTGGACGTGGACGCCCACAATTCAAGTCACGTAAAAAGCACAAAGGCATGACGTTTGACGGTGGGCAGGCACCGCTTGAAAAAGTTTTGGATAAACAGAAACACGAAAGAAACCATCCGACCTACAAAGTTCGCTTGAACGGACGCTACTATCGTTTCGCCTTGCATCGTGAAATCAGCGGCGAAATCACTCAAGTTCAAGTCACACGAGACGCACTCGGAGACATATATGTCACACTCACTGAAGATTACAATGAAGTCATACCTGAACCTAAGACGGGTAAAGCCGAAGGGTTCGATATGGGTATCAAAGACTTCTTGACTGGCAGTGACGGTGAAAGACGTTCTTCTCCAATGTTCTACAAGCAGAACGCTCAGCACTTGGCACAAGCACAACGTGAGTTGTCTCGTAAGGTGAAAGGTTCTAATAACCGAGACCGTGCGCGAAAACAAGTTGCGCGTCTCCACAAGAAAACGGAAAACCAAAGAACCGATCATCATTGGAAACTTGCGATAGACCTTTGCAGACAATACGATATTCTGTTCTTTGAAGACCTGAACCTTGAAGGCATGAAACGCCTTTGGGGGAAACAAGTATCCGACCTTGCCTTCGGTGCGTTCATGCAAAAGGTTAAACACCAATCTAAAAAACGTATCAAAAGCGTTCTGAAGATTGGGAGATGGACTCCCACGACAAAGTGCTGTTGTGTTTGTAATCATAAAAATCAAGATCTCACTTTAGCAGATAGAGAATGGACGTGTTCAAGTTGTCAGACACATCTTGACCGGGACCAGAACGCTGCGATCAACATTCTTAAGGAAGGGGTAGCTTCCTTTGGGTTAGGTGTTGTAAGTCCTCTTGTTTTGTATAACAAAATCGTAGGCTGTGCCGTTGAAGCCACCAGTCCGCTTCTGTATTCCACAAACGCTTCCGCAGAAAAGATTGCGGAAGCACCCATGCTTTAGCTGGGTGTCTATCACAGCGAGTTATAGAAATATGTTGACACATTAATGGGTACGGAACCCAATCCGGTAGGTGCAAGTTTCCCATAACTGCTGATCACTGACCGCTGAGAGTGTAGCGTAGCGGAACGCCCTGACTGCTGACTACTATTCAAACTGTTTTCGGCTTTGACGGCACGCCTTGCCCTTACCTCGAATCATATCAGCCCGCTGCCACGTATCAACCGCACGACAAATGGCGGCACTCTCACCGAGTTGATGTCTCATCTCAGATTTCGTGAACCACTCGCAACCGCCAGTGGCGAGTGCGTCGGTGTCCAAGGTTTCATCAGAAAAGCCGTAGAGACGACAGATGCCCGCATCCTCTGCAATATCCTCAATATAGGACATCCACGGCACTTCTAAACCGAGTTGTGTTTGCGTAATCTCTTGGAGCGCGCCAATTCTTGCACCGACATCCCAACCGACCAGCTTCTCCTCTTCCCAACCTTCACCTCCCGGTAATTCCCAAGAACCCTTTTCCGGGTCACGACGCAGTAAGAATTTCGGTTCCTGATGCGATGAATCCTCAATCAGCAGGCGCGTCGTCGCAATGGGTTTGTCAAAACAGACAGGGATAAGCCGTTTGCCTTCATCGCTGAGTGCGTCCAAGGCGGCTGGAGTGTAAGGATAATATCCCGCTGCAGGGGGTGCGTCTACGGCGCAATACTTGTTGAAAATCCCACATCGGTCTTCAGTCGTAGTGCCAGCAGGTGCTTCGTGCCATACATGTTCGTTGACGACAAGTAAGTCGCCCGCTTTGAGTTCTGGATCGATAAAAGGCGGTAATGCCTCACGATTGGGGCGGGTAAGATCCAAGATGTGTGCGTCTGGATCAATGACCTGCGTCAGCTTGTGCGATTTCGGCGACACGAGAAACGGACCGGACGACGCATCGAAATCTGTCAACGGGATGATGGCGAATACCCAGTTCATCGATGAACCGACAGGTCGCCAGCGTTTATAGTCGCAATGCGCGCCAGCACCTCTATCACCGGGTGTTCGGAGATACGCAACGTAGGCAGTAAGATGAGCGGGTTGACCGAGGGCGGCTTCCACGGCATTCACAACCGTCGGATGTTCGGCAATCTCAGTGAGTCCGGGGGCAGCGAGCCTGTTGCCGCTAACGGTATATTTTGCGGGTTCAGGGTACTGCAGCGAAGATGGGTAGGCATCGCGTTTCACCTCTTTCTGCACGACACGATGCAGTTCGTCCGCTTCCTTTGTTGACAGAACGTTACGTACAATTAAATAACCGTCTTCATGAAAATCTGCTATCTGCTGTTTGCTAACAGATGCGGTCACTGTGGTGCTCATGATATGTATGCCTCCAAAGTAGGGTGTTCCAAAACGGATGCGATTTCTGTCCAAGCCTCTCGGCTATTTTCACGCGAAGGGTCTGGTATGAACCCGAAGTCGAGATAGAGTTTAACCGCAGGAATGCGTCCTGTGGATGTGTCGAGGAAACAGCGTTTGTGCGACGCTTTTAGGCGGGTCATCGCCACCGACATCATCGGTTTAGAAAGTCCACGTCCTTGATAGTCGGGATGGATTGCGACCCAGTGAATCTGTCCCCATCCGTTATCTTGCCACCATGCCGTGATTGTCCCAATCTCCTCGCCGGTGTCCGTGGTGAAATAAAAACTCCGGTCTTCCAATGCCGAGAAATCTCGTTTGAACTCGCGGGCGAAAAGTCCATCGTCGATATTCATGTAGGGTTCCGCCGCTTTCTGAATCCGTGTCCAGATATGTCCCTCGTTGCGGCGATAATTGCGGATTGCGAATCCCTCTGGCACAGGGAATTGTGGAATATTTTCCATATTCTCACGGATCATTCTGACACTGTAGTTTTTCATTGTAGCAGGATAGTTATAAGTTATAAGTTATAAGTTAATGGGATAGAGTGTAGCATAAACTTTTAGTTTGTGCAACAGTTCTTCCACCCAAGCAAATTTGACGCCATTCCCGCGGTGTGCTATACTTCAACGGATACACGTATCTAATTCGTAGCGATGAGGAGCGTAGATGTTGAAAATTATTGATACACACCAACACCTTTGGGATACCGAGAACTTGGACTATCCGTGGCTGGAAGGGTTTGATCTGTTAGGAAAGCGTTACACAGCAGAAGACTATCGCGAGGCGATTGGGAACCTTAACGTCGTTAAATCCGTTCATGTTGAAGGCGATCCCGCCGAAGCGGATGTCGTCAAAGAGGTCGAGTGGTTAACGCAAATCTCAGAGACAGACGGTATGATAGGGACGATAGCGGCGGCAGCACCCCTTGAGAAACCCAACGCTGAGGCTATTCTTGAACAACTCGCTGAATTTCCGCTTGTTGTCGGTATCCGTCGAATGGCGTGGCATCATCCCGACCCGCAGTTTTATGCGATGCCTGAACTCATTCAGGGTGTAAAGCGACTGGCAAAGTTCAATCTCTCCTTTGAACTCTGTGCGAATGCTCTGCAGCTGCCCGCCGCAATTGCGTTAGTGCAAGCAACACCAGATGTCCGGCATGCACTCAATCACTGTGGCGGACCCGATATAAAAGGCAGGCAATTTGAGCCGTGGGCAGCCCATATCCGAGAACTCGCCGCTTTTGAGAACGTCCACTGCAAGGTATCGGGAATTGTGACGACTGCGAGTGAGCATTGGACACCGGAAGAACTGAAGCCGTACATCCAGCATCTCGTGGAGACGTTCGGGTATGAACGGTTAATGTTTGGCAGTGATTGGCCCGTATGCACGATAGCTGCTACCTATCAGGAATGGGTAGAGTCACTTTTATGGGCTATTAGTGATGCTTCAGATACCGAGAAAGATAAACTCTTCTACGAAAACGCATCGGAATTTTATAACCCACTACCCTGAATTTGACTTTTCAACGTATATATGCTACAATTAACGTGCCAAATCGGCGATATTTTTTGTGAGAGTGGGGAGTAGATGAAAATCGCCAAAAACCTAACAGACCTCATCGGAAATACCCCAATGATTCGTCTGAATGCCTTGCCCGGTGAGGACGATGCGACTATTTTCGCGAAGTTAGAGGCTTACAACCCCGGCGGTAGCATTAAAGACCGGATTAGTTATGCGATGGTAGTCGATGCTGAGGAACGCGGTATCTTAAGAAAAGGGGATACCATCGTTGAACCTACAGCAGGGAACACGGGTTTGGGGCTTTCGATCGTCGGCATCGCCCGTGGCTATCCTGTGGTTTTGACGATGCCCGAAAATGTGAGTCGTGAGAAATATGAACTGCTCTCTGCGTTCGGTGCAAAGATTGTCCTAACACCCGAACACGGCGGCATGGCGAGCGCGATCTGGGAGGCGGAGGAAATTGTCAGACAGCACTCCAGACACTACATGCCCAACCAGTTCACGAATGCCGCGAATCCAGAGATTCACCGCCGGACGACTGCCGTCGAAATTCTGAAATCGGTCGGCAGCGACATCGATTTTTTCGTGACAGGGGTCGGAACAGGCGGCACGTTGACGGGTGTTGGCGAGGTCCTAAAAACAGCGTGCCCGAATGTGAAAGTGGTTGCTGTGGAACCGCAGGTCTCAGCCGTGCTTTCCGGAGGTCCCCCGGGACCGACACGGATAGATGGACTCGGTGCTGGGATGGTGCCTGAAGTCCTTAATGTAGATGTCATTGATGAAGTTATCGCTGTTCCTGAAGAGGTCGCCTATCAGACGATGAAGTCGATCTCAACGACCGAAGGCTTATTGGTCGGGATGTCGTCTGGTGCGAATGTCTACGCAGCACTACAGGTCGCTAAGGAACTGGGCCCCGATAAAACCGTTGTAACAATTCTTCCAGACACCGGCGAACGTTATTTCAGCTTGAGTCGTTATTTTGAAGTCGAATCGGACATTATGGAGATGCTGCCGTAACTTCACCTATATCCTAAAAGGCGTTAGCAATGACCGAGAAACCCGTTAACAAAAGATTGAAGCATTCAGTAGATAATGCGCTCTGCCAAGAGATTACCTTGACAGAGACTCCTCAAGAAATCCTTTTCTCTCTCTTTAAGCGGTTTGAAGGACGTGCTGCAATCGTCACAAGTGGGCAGCTGTCGGGTATGGTGCTAATTCACTTGGCTGCTGAAAACCAGTTGCCCTTCCGGGTCTGCACGCTTGACACACTCCGACTTTTTCCTGAGACTTATGCCTTCCTTGAGAAGGTCGAATCGCGCTACGGTATTCAGATTGAGCAGATTCAACCTGACCCACAGGAAGTCCAAGAAATGGTCTCGGAGCACGGCGAATATCTGTTTTTCGACAGCAAAGCGAAGCAGGAATACTGTTGTAACATTCGGAAAGTCCGCCCGATGCAACGACTGCTGGAGTCCTTGGATGTCTGGATAACGGGGCTGCGTCGCGATCAGTCGGAGGCGAGAAAGCAGCTCCGCAAGGCAGAAATCATATCATCAACGACACACCCGGTCTTAAAGGTCAATCCGCTCCTTCACTGGACAGCTGAGGAGGTATGGCAGTTTGTCCGCGACAACGATATTCCCGTGAATCCGTTGCTTGAAGCCGATGCTGACGGCCACTATTATGAATCGCTCGGTTGTATCGTATGCACGACACCCATAAAACCCGGTGAACCGAAACGCGCCGGACGCTGGCGTTGGCAGAACGCCGCACCTACAACAGAAGATGCCAAAGAGTGCGGATTGCATTACTCAATTTAATTGTAGCACACGGCAAATGCCAGACGCACATTTGACGTTGATTCCTGTTAGTTTGTGTGTAGGGTTTGCCCGCAAACTAACAGTTTGCGGTACGATTAGAAATTTTTTATCGAGTTCACGTTATAATTAATACAAAAAAGGAGAAAATTTATTCCATGTCTGTAACAGTCCGTATCCCAACCCCACTGAGACGCTTGACCCAAAACTTGGCAGAAGTTGAGACGGAAGGTGCCAATATTGAAGGCGTTATTGACAATCTTGAGGCGAATTATCCCGGTATGAAGGAACGTCTCTGTGATGAAGGCGGAAATATCCGCCGGTTCGTCAATATTTATCTTAACGATGAAGATATCCGTTTCCTTGACGGAAAAGCCACGCCTGTGACAGATGGTGCTGAAATTTCTATTATCCCCGCAATCGCTGGCGGGCTTTTCTAAAGCCCGATACTGCAGATAAGCCTAAACGCTTCATTGGCACCCAGTTTTTAGGCGTTCCGACGCGGATTAGAGACATAGCAGAATGTGATCGCTTTGATGTGGCGAAAAAAATGCAAATGTTAACTTTACAACCGGAGACCCTTAGCGAAATTTATGCCCATGCAAAGTCGGAGTTTCCCGATGAATGCTGCGGTGCTATTTTGAGTGATGGGACGCAGGAGTTTGTCTGGAAATGCCGGAATATACAGAATGCACTGCATCAGAAAGATCCCGACACATATCCGCGCGATGCCCGCACGGCGTACGTTATACACCCTGATGATTTAATCGCTATTCACAAAGAGACAGAGACACAAAATCGGCAGATTAAGGTTTTCTACCACTCGCACCCGAACCACGAGGCGTATTTCTCGGAGAAGGACAAGGCGGACGCGATGATGTGGGACGAACCCGCCTATCCGGATGCTACGTATCTGGTTATCTCCGTTTATGACGCTGAGATACGCGCCGTGAAGGCTTTCGCCTACGATGAAACAGCCAAAGATTTTATCGATGTTCCCCTTGCAGGAACTTAAAGCCGCTGCTCTCCGCTCCTACGTTGGACTTATCACCTTCTCTGCGACTTCCCTTGCGCTCGCCCTCGGCATAACCCTCAAAAAGTTCCTCGTTTTTGAATACCATTCTAATACTGGGGTCGTCGGATGGTTGAGTGCTAACGCCTATCCGAAACAACAAGAATACTTTTTCTATCTGTTAGCACTGCTCGGTGTCCCGATGGTAATTGGGTTGTATGCGTTAGGATGGCGTCTCTATTCACACTGGTGCGCTATGTTGACGGCGCAACCCGTCCGGCGTGTGCTGAAAGCGAATGCATTAGCGTCCATTCCGTTGTGGCTCTGTTGGCTACAGGTGTACCACATCGGACAGTGGACGCTGATGGGTTTAATCCTACCAGTGGGTTTGTCCCTTTTAATCAAATTGGTGCTGCTGTCCCAGCGTTACTTCCCAAAACTGTGGACTTCTGCCGTTGATAGCACAGACGAAGTTACAAACTCTGCCAGCGAAGAGGATAGGGAAATCCGGACTGACGGTTATAGACTTACAAAGATCGCGAGCACAGCTCGCTCCTACAAGGTTTGGTGGCGCGGATTTACGTACGTTATCCTTCCAGTTTTTATCTACCTTCTGACCTATGTAAACGGCATTCACGGTAAGATTGATCTGTTCCACGAGGGGGAGCGGCTCGCGCCTCTCAATGAGATGCTACGCGGCGGGATACCCTTTCGAGACATCTATATCCAGCATGGGGTCTTCCAAAACGCCTACTTGGCATGGATTGGCGGTCAACTCTTTGAACCGACGTTGTTCGGTCTGCGTTCAATGGAAGACATATTGGGTCCGCTCGGCTATGTCGCCCTTTATCTGCTCGGTTTGCAGGTATTCCGCGGTGGATTCTTCACTGCCTTTATCTGTGTCGTGATTGCCTCTGGAACAGAGTTCTGGGTATCCCCACGCCATAGTCTCGGTTTAATCAGTTTCGCCTTCGTTGCGAGTTTTCTTAAGGATGGTAGATTGCGGGAGAGGTTTGTAACTCCGATATTTCGACTCTCATGGAAACTTCTCCTCGCCGGACTTTTCGCAAGTTTGGCATTCTGGTACAGCACCGAAATCGGACTTTATACGTTAGCTGCTGTCGGATTGTTTCTACTCGGATACACTTTCCTGCAGAGCGAAATATCCATCCGCGAACGCTTTTTGACCCTAATAAGTTATGGTTGCGGGGTGCTGTTAGGTTTTCTGCCGGTCTGCATCTATTTCCTTGCCCACGGTGCCTTAGACGATGTCATCTGGAATTCCTATATCCAGTGTCGTTATCAACTTGAAACGTGGGGACTCGCTTTTCCGTCCCTATCAGAAATGCTTACGCTGTTATCCACAGATGGCTGGCATGCCTTTGTGTTCAGTGAAGGCTTTCGGTGGTACCTGCCGATTGGTGTCTTTCTGACGCTTGCGGCGTATCTGACATATCGACACCTTTCTGGGACTCCCTCGACGCACACATTGCAGCTCTTGCTTCTATTGCTCGGTGGTATCGCCTTTTTTCGGACTGCACTGGGACGTTCAGATAGTGGGCATCTGATTTATGGTGCGACTTTCTTATGGTTGCTCTGCCTGTTGCCGTTAGAGGGCGGCATTTTAGGAATGTTCCGGACTTTGGTATCGTTCGTAACGGGTAAAGTGCGTTGGCACCACGCCCTGAGGGCGGCATGGGTGCTAATTCCGACTGTGATATTCTGTTGGTATGTTGGGGAGGCACATCAGCCTTTGGTAGGTCTTAGCGGGAAGTGGCAGCGGCTGCGTCAAAACCCTTTCAAGCAACGGGTCGTCCCAGAAGAATTGGCACGTGCTGGGCGCGTTGACATCCCAGATGACCAAGTTGCCCAAATTCAGAAGGTCGTCGCTTATATCCAAGAAAACACGACAGAAGACGAAAAAATTTTCGACTTTACGAGTCAAGGTGCCTACTACTTCTTTGCCAATCGACCCGGTGTCACCCGATTCCATCAGGTTTCCTACGCTTCGACACCTGCGATGCAGCACGAGGTTATTGCAGCCCTTGAGCAGGATCGGACGCAGTTGGTGCTTTTCAAAACGGGAGGGTGGTTTGATGCCGTTGACGCGATTCCTGTTGAGGAACGGCACCCGCTCATTGCGGCGTATTTACAGGCGAACTATGAACTCGCGGTGAACATTAACGATACGGAGATTTTGTTACGGAAGTGACCTTCAGGATTGAGGTTCTGGTTCTACTGAAAGCCGTAGTGCCAAGCGAACCGTATGGCGAACGTCCGTGCATATTTGTAGCACCTGTTCTGCTCCCTTTTCAAGAATTTCTCGGAGAAACCAATCGTTCTGTGCAACGCGAGTGGTGATCTCCTCCGGAGACCTAACGAGCAAGTGCATACGGAATTGATGCGGGATCCGTTTCTGGATCGCTTTCTCTTGACGGTGTCGCTCGGCTTCGGGAATCGGCATCACTACCAGCAAATCGACATCCGAGTGTTCTGTTGGCGTGCCGTAGGCGTAGGAGCCGAAAAGGATAACTTGCTCCGGGGCAAACTCACGCACAATAGTATCACATACTGCTTGAATCTCTGTTGGGGAAATCATTGTGTAATCAAAATCCGATAGATGTCCTCAAAAAGTCTAACATCTGTCAACGTATCTTCGGCTGAAGAGCGGAACGGCTCGTCGTTACGAACATTGGCAATAAAGTATTCCGCTTCTCTGTGATATGCCCAGGTCCAACTCGGTCTCGGAATCGGACGAGTGATTTCCTGTTCTTCTCCAGCACGGTAGATTTCGACCTCTGCAGGGGTGTTCTTCAGGAGCAGTGGCGGTGCCCATGTGTGGACCCATCCGTTCTCAAAATAGATTTGGCTATGCTCGTCCCACCGATAGTGAGAAACATGTCCCGTCTCTAACGTCACACGAATGCCGTCCATATCGAAGATAACGACACCCGAATATCCATTTTCGTCTAAATCGACCGCTTTGACGGTGACCTTGTCCCCGGCATCGAGAAACCAACGCATCAGATTGATATTGTGCGTATATTGTTGGAGGTATCCGATGTAGGAGCGTCGGTAGCGTTCAGGTATCCACTCCGGTGTTTTGACCGGTGCACTGGGTTTTGTTTCTGAAGTACCATCCATGCGGGTATCGAGGTTGCAGACCCAATCGCCACCGAATCCGTGATTTCTGGCGTACGTCAAGCGACCGAGTTCCCCGGTTTCTCGGAATTGCACGACTTTCGCTTTGACGATTTCGTTCCCGGCATCGTATCGTTTCATGTAGCCTACCATCAGTTTTTTGCCGGACTGCTGCGATGCCGCCACAATCGTCTCGGCTTGCTGAACGGAGACAGCCATCGGTTTTTCCATGAAGACGTGTTTGCCTGCCAGGAGAAGGTCTTTCGCGATTTCGCCTTGCAAGGCAAAGTCAGCAGATACTGCGACTGCTTCAATATCGGCGTTTTGTGCGAGTTCGTGATGGTCCCGGTAAAGTTTAGGAATACCGAAACGACTTTGGACTTTTTGTCCGAGTTCTGTCCGCACTTCGGCGAGTCCGATGAGTTCACAGTCTGGAATGCTCGAAAAATTTGGGATGTGGACCTTCTGTGCCATGAACCCACATCCGATATAACCGAGTCGAATTTTTTCCATATTTTATCTCTAATTGCTAATGGGCTGTTGGCTGTTGGTCTATAGCAAAGACGCAAGCGTTAAAGTACGCCCTCTTTGCCAACTGCCAATTGCTAACGGCTGTTGGCTAATTGCCGTGATTCTATCTGTTCAACTGCTGTTTGGGCACCCTCTCGCACGAGCGCAGAGGCGTCGTCTCGGGCGAGTTGTTTCAGCTTACCGAGACTGCGGTTCGTTTCTAATTTGCCGAGGGCAACGGCGACGAAGTAACGCACATCGGCATCCTCGTCGTCCAAGGCTTCTAACAGGACCTTTGTATCGGTTGCCGTAGCGAGGTGTCGGTCTGCGTCACCTATATTAATCAGTGCTTGTGCGGCGATCCGCCGTGAGTGGAGGTCACCGTGACGGAGGGAGGCAAGGATGTCGTCATGGTTTCCGTTGGGAATCACCGGAAGGTTGTCCCAGTCGCAATCTAAGCAGAACCATGAATTTCCATCCAACCGTCGGAGGTTCGGATTTCCACAAGATGGGCATTCCCCAAATTCCTGATGCTGGTTCATGATTTCATCCGTTGTTTTTGATTACGGCACACGGCGTGTACCTATTACTGTAATAAATTATGTTTGGTGGCAGCGTTTACCAGCGTTATGCCTCGGAAACAGGGTTCCCTTCCAACTCTGGTAACTCGCGCCAAATTTCGGGACCCTCTGGTTTGAAGTTGATGGTCGCAATGAACTGCATACCGTGATAGAAGTTGATTTTGAATTTGCCGCCACCGAAATTTTGCTTGAGGTATTCCAGTGGGGCTTCAATCAACGGACCCATTTCGTCCGCGTGATAGAAGGCGAGTGCTTTAAATCGCACGGTATTGCCGACCGGTTCTTGTACAAGCAGCTGCGCCGACGTGGCAGGAAAAAGCACCTGGAAGGCTTGCCACAAGTCTGAAACGGTAGGGTTCAGCTTCCCGATGCGTTTTTTGAAGTCGTTCTCAAGGTATTCTGAAAAAGTATTGAAAACCCAGTCCATTATATCGGTGCCTTTAAGAAGTCCTTCCAATCAAAGTTGGGCAGAGGGAACTCCTCTGTGGCTTTACATTGTCAAAATGTCGCCGCTTTCTCAAAAAACTCGATATCTACACGTTCAACGCCCGCTTCGCGTGCGTTTTCAGCGACGCGCTGCACAACCATCTCACGGACAAACGGGATCGGTATCCGTTTAACTCGATGCTCGACTTCCTCTGTACACGGCACTGTGGTATTATCGAGGAAGGGACCGTCTTGAAGCACAGCTTCCGCTGGATGATCACACGTTTCCGGAACGAGTTGCTGCAACCGCATTGAGACGTAATTCGTTACCCACTCCTTAAACGCCTCCGATTTCCCGGTATCAATGTTCTCGACAATCGGACCCTGCGCCAATTTCTCATTGATGCTGACGAGTAAGTGCTCTACCCGTGCTAAGCGTTCTTCTACATCATTAAGTCGCTCATTGGCATTTGTTTGTTCGCTCATATTCTTTCTTCTCCTTAGATTACCCAATATTTCCAGAGATCTTCTGGGATTTCGTATTTGATTTCTTCCTTTTGTCTGTGAGCGTAGCGCGCGAAGACACCAAAACGCGGAACGTTTCTGACGTTCGATGAACCGGTATGACAGAGAAATGCGTGCCACAGCACAACGTCCCCTGCGGCACCGATAAATTCTCGGGGTCCCTCCGGCGATAAATCCGAAAGCACATGCCATCCCCAATCTTTGATATCGTAGAAACTGCCGTCAATCTGCTCTGGATATTGGAGGAAATATTTGTGCGTTGAATAGTGGCTCCGGGGCCAGAAAATGAAAGCACCCCCATGGGATTCAATATCGTAAAGATACGTTGTTGCCCCCAACATAAAAGGACTCCAAGCACCGCCATAAGCATCAATGTGTCCGTCCTTGGGCATTGACCACGCTTCTTCAGGATTCGGCCATTTAATGATCGGTGAACCGCCACCGCCTGTAAAAAATTGCCCACCGCCAAGCTGCTCCGCAATTGCTTGCATCACAGGGAGGTGTCCGAATACGGGAGAGAAACTGAAATTCTGGATCGTATAGTCGTCGGACCAGGTCTCTGGTGTTTCTAAACTGGAGTTAAAATAGTTCCAAATCTGCGTCCGCCACCCGTCAATTGTCTCAACGTCGATTAGATTTTTGAGGATGAGGTATCCGTGTTCCTGAAAAAATGCTACCTGTTCTGGTGTAAGCATACGGTTCTCCTTAGCGTTTCGGTCTAAAGGAAGGGATGCCGGTTTTATCAAAACGTTTCTTGACAGCTTTCATCAATTCTGGAGTAACCTCGCGATGCCCATGTTCACGTGCGTACTTTTCGACACTTTTGACGACCATACCGCGCGCGAATGATGGCACACGCTTCAACCGCTTCTCTGCTGCCGGTGTCCACTGCAAATCATAATCGGTTTCCGTTGCAAAAGCAATCTTTTTCTCTATCTGAACAGGTTGTCTACTGTTGGCGGGGTTTGAAACCTCGCTATTTTGTCCTGGCTGATACTCACACGAAGCATCTTCAGCGAGGTAGTTGTCAGTCGTCGCGTATGCACGCGCCCGACAACCGCCACAGACTTCTCTGAATTCACACGCGCCGCACTTACCTTCGAGCAAATCCCGATTCCGCAACTCCTGAAAGGTCTTTGATTCGTTCCAGAGTTTGACGAAACTCTCCTCTTTGAGGTTCCCGACGCTAACGGGTAGATACGGACACGGTGTCAGTTCCCCTTCAGGCGTGATACGGCAGTAGTAGATACCACACGGACACGTGCCACTCGGATAGCCTTGAAGGAAAGCCGAGTCGGACTGTTGTTCATAGATGACGCGCTTGTAATGCGGGGCACATTTCGCCGCGATGAGCATTTTTCCAGTATAAGCCGCCTGCAGCTCGAAAAGCGTCTCCAGCATCTTTTCATATTGCGTAGGCGTAATGTCCATCACCGTCTTACCCCTTCCGGTTCGGACGAGGAAGTAGAGGTTTAGCACCTTCGCACCGAGTTGATACGCGAATTCTACAATCTTTGGGATCTCATCGTAATTCCACTGCGTTACAGAGGTCTGAACGAGGAAGTCGAGTTGTGCGCGTTTGAGTGCCTCAACACCGTTCATCGTCGCTTTCCACGCTCCTTCCATACCCCGAAACTTATCGTGATTTGTGGGTTGAATAGAGTCTAAGCTAACGCCTGCGCCGGTGACACCGTGCTGTTGCATTTTCTCGACCACTGCGTCGTTCAGCAAGACACCGTTTGTACCCATGACAACAAGAAACCCGGTATTGGAGGCATACTTCGATATCTCCAAAATATCCGGGCGTAATAGCGGTTCGCCACCGGTGAGAATGA
The DNA here is from genome assembly GCA_028820845.1 of Candidatus Poribacteria bacterium. Taxonomy (NCBI): domain Bacteria; phylum Candidatus Poribacteria; species Candidatus Poribacteria bacterium. The sequence goes on along the minus strand of JAPPII010000110.1, from coordinate 4,358 downwards.
GGAGGATATGCGGATTGATTTCGGCGATTTCATCAATGACGCGGAAACACTCAGATTGGCTGAGTTCAGCGTCCCTTGAGTACTCGTGTGAATCTTGAATATCGGAGAGGTTAAGGTTTCCGTTCACTAACTCGTTTGTGTCTACAAATCCTGCGGGGAGGTAGCAGTGCGTACACTTTAGATTACAGAGTCGGGTGATATTCCATGAAACGGCTTGGACTTTTGTGTTTGTCATGTTTCTAATTCGGTCTTAGCTATTTGTTACGCGTCTCGAGGATGTATAATCTGTTGTCGCTTCAGCGTTTCTATTTCTTCTGTGAGCATTTCAACCTTTCTTTCGAGGGAGCGAGACTTCTCGGCACGCCATGCAATGAGAATTTGTGGTATCGCTATAGCCGCCACAATGAGCGCGATGAGTCCATAAGTGATATACGTTACATGCGTGATTTGTTTGCCAACGCTCTCAAATTGTTTATCAACACTCTCAAGTTTGCCTCGCATCCATGCGACATCTGTTTTTAGAGACACTATATCGGCTTTTATCGGTTTAATTTCCTCGTTGATAATCAAGCGGATTTTATCAAGGTCAGCATCTGTTAGTTCACCCAGTGCTGGGAAGGCGATTGCAGAAAAGAGTATTGAGAGAAAGATGAGAATTTTCATTATGTATCTCCTTTTGAACACACGCGCCCAACAGAACGAAGTTACAGCAACACGGTAAGTGCGAAAACGATTGCCCCCGCTACCAGCGTCAATCCTCTCCAGACGTTGATATGACGGCTCTGGTTGTGATGTGCTTCACCGTCTGGTGGACTGGCTTCAAGATGTTTCCGATAGAACGAACTATACAACCCCCAAAAGAGTGCCATCGTGCCAAACGCCGCCAGTTTCACGACGAAAATTAACATATAGGCTTTAAAATCGCCAGTACTATTTCCTGTAAAAAAGCCGTTGTTCAATGCGACGATAAAAAACACCATCGCGCCTGTCGTCAGCAAAACGTGAATCATCAACCGTGCCAACGTCCGAAAACGGTTGTGGATCGCTAACAGATTTTGTGGCGGTAAGTTTTGCTGTAAAATCGGCATCACGACGAAGGTAGAAAAGAGAACACCGCCGAACCAAATGATCGCCGCTATCAAATGGACGCTCCGGATGAAAAGTTCTACGCTTTCCCGCATGTTTCTCCAGAATCCGCATTTTTGATAAATGATACCACATTTTGCCTATAAAGTCAAATTTGTCTTTGCGGTAGGTCAGGGTCATTTATGGTGGATCCTAAAAATAAATACACCCTTTCGTCCCAGGCCCGGTAGCTGCGGTTTCCAAGACAGTGCAGAGTGTCCAATTAATTCTAAGATCTACCATAGTTTTTAGGTTTTTGTCCAATTTGTCCAAAGAGTCGGGATTTGGAAATCTCCCCTACAGCGGATTCGTGAACATTGAAAATCTAAATTTCGGAGAACTGAATGACCCTAGCGGTAGGTATGCAAAAATTTTGGCAGCGAGTTGTGAATAGTAATTAACAGTTGGCAGTTGGGGCAGTATTCCAAACGTGTTAGTGTCTATCAGAATCAGGATCTGCAGGATTATGGCACTACAAAACGGGCAAGGAGTTTCGCCTCTACGTTATATTTCATTTAGGCAAGCCGATTGCCAAGAGCGTTTTGAGAAAAATATCATCTGTAGATGTTCTGTATTCACTCACCGGCACGGTTTTTCTCATTACGGTGCGGTTATGTTAACACTTTGTTTTTTCACTTGACTCCTAGCGTGAACGTCTTGAATTATCTTTTCAAAACGTTGCCGTCGTTTTTCTCTATCTTCGCAACAACCACAGGCTTTTTTCTTTTTTCCTGTCATCTTTGTTTCCACCGGCACTTGTTGCTTTAATAGATTCGTTGAGGTGGGGATGATTTCTGGAAAGATAAAAATGATAAAGATTCCCATTAAAGCAAACGTGATGATACAGTATAGAAAGGATGAATTTTTCATAATTTCTACTCCTGTGTTTTGAGGATAAGACCTTTGATATTCAAGTAAATATTTACGGAATCTTTGTTCCATGTAAGACCTAATCATCAAATGTTTTTGTGATAAAGATGTATCCATGGAGATGATTTGTCAAAACTATTCAATGGTATAAAATGTAAAACCATTTCTCTCCACTTTTTTTACTCCCATGCTTTTTAATTCTCTCATCAACCCTGGGTCATTTAGATTGAATTGAAAATCGGGACCTTGTGATTTCTGCCACTTCATGAGCATAAGTGATTTTTCCGTCCTTTCACTTGGAAATAAATAAAGGATAGCTTCTGTCCGTACAATATTTTCTTCAAGTGTTAAATTATTATGAAGTCGTTTTTTTCCTAATTCAAAATAGGTCTGAACTTCTGGAATGTTTCCCCATTGTTCAAGCAGCATTTTGTATTTTACTTCTAGCTTTTCCTCGGGGCTCAAGTCTGTAAACGAAACCGAAGCATCCTGCAGTGCCATTGGCGGAGATAAAATAGGATCAGAATTGCCGTCGTAAGAATCCTGATTGGTTTGCCAGATGTCTTCCAAGGATAAAATAGGATCAGAATTGCCGTCGTAAGAATCCTGGTTGGTTTGCCAGATGTCTTCATTTGAGGTTTGTTCTAACCTTGCCTCATTTTCGATTTTTGTTTTAAAACCGTCTGATTTCTGTCTGTTTTTTGATATCACGGTGGAATTGTTTTCCACTTTTGCTGGAGATAAGTCTTGCTGAGAAGTGTTCTCAAATTCTTGTGGCAGTGCCGGAAGGTTTTTGACAAATTCCTTTTTTTCCCATTCTGTATAGATGAAGATCCCACCACAGAAGAGGATACAAATAGAGGCTGCGATCCAGAGTTTTTTCATTGAAAATTCCTTTCATTTGATTTGCACAGAGCGGAGGCAATAAAGCTGCCCCCGCTATGAAACCGCTTTTTTCACATCTATTGGAAAATTGGGCTTACGGACAATCGTCACAGTCACTCACGTTTGTACTGTTTGTCCAATATTGCCATCCCTGATACGATACGCTATGATATTCTGGATGTTGTGACGAGCTCAAGTTTGCATGGGCTGTTGATGTGCCGCCTGTCCAACCATAAGCTACAGAATCGCCGCACCAGCATGTATAGGTGTCGGTCACTTCAAAGCAGTCTGTAGTAATTTCAACATTCCACCACAGGTCATCCCATGCCTCAACTTTGTTGTTTGTAGAGAATGTAACCGACAAAATTACCGATAGGGCAATAATAATAGAAAATTCGATTGCTTTTCTGAACAACATTAGATTTCTCCTTGATTTTTTGGATTGCTTTGGAGAGACCAAAAATTTGTGAAAATATATTGCGTCTTTGACAATCCGTCTGTGTGATAAGATACTAACCCAAAAGTCTCACAAAACAAAGGTGTTTTATGATACAATTAGGTTAGTGCTGTCATAGTCTGGTTATGGCAGTGCCGCGCCGATCTGTGCTGCTACCACTGTCGGCGCACCTCTAAAAAGGAGACTGCCGTTTACAAAAACGATTTCGTCAAACGAGACAAAATAGATACTTTGGAATTCACGATGTGCGAAAATTGCAATCAGGACTTCTTCTTTTTCGGTGGTGTATCTATCTCCAGATACTCCCGTATCAACTGCCGAAACTTCCGAAGCCGGGATTTTACTGTTCCTTCCGGAACCTCTAAGAGTTCTGAAATCTCAAAGTCGGTGTATCCTTGGATATGCAACTCTCCCACATCTCTATAAATGGACTTCATCTCCGCAATTACGTTATGAATTTCTCCCGCAATCACTGCCTCATGCTGTTCATCAGCAATACTAACGCCACCCCCGAAAGCCGAAGAACTGATAAAAGCTGCCAAATCCAAGTCTCTATTTATGTCGCGTTGCTGTCTATGTCGCGTTGCTGTCGACGGTGAAAGTCAACACACTTGTTTTTGGCGATTTTTACCATCCATGCTTTCGGATATTTTATTTCTATGCCTTTCTGGAAATGTTCAAGAATCTTGGTGACTGTTTCCTGAAAGACGTCCTCAGCATCAATCGGATTGTGAACGTCCAATGCAATGATACCTCTTAACAGCGGCTCATGTTTGTCAATGAGTGCCATCAATTTTTCATCACTGCTCTCTTTAACATCGTCTGGCAATTCTCCATCCTTTCTGCGATGCATTTTGGAGCGTCCATTTGTTATATAAGACGCATAACTGGTTCAAAACGGTCACTTTGAACCCAAAAAACGTCTTTTTTATTTTCTGGTCGATCCTTATGCATCTTTATAAACCTAAGTTGCCAGGTATAAAGAAGTTGTAAATCCATGGGATATCCTTTATAGTTTTTA
>JAPPII010000109.1 GCA_028820845.1 Candidatus Poribacteria bacterium | reverse complement strand
TCTGCCAGCAACTCAAATCACCCTCACTCAAATTTAACGCTGCGTAAGTCCTATACAATTAAACCTGTGTTAAATTTTTTATTCACGAAAAAAGGAGTCAAAATTGAGAAATTTTTTGTTTATACTGTTTATTGTAGGACTTACGGCGTTTAGCATTATCGGTTGTGAGCGATCCATGACGAAACCGATCATGGAATCCATCACAGCAACCGAGACACCTACAGCAGAGGATCCTGAGGCATTCGCAGTTACGCTTGTGCAAGCGGCGATTAATCTTTACAAAACGGAAGGTCGCGATGCAACAATAGCCTACTACAACGATCCCGCAAGTATTGATGGACAGTGGTACGTCTTCATCATCAATGAAAACAATATCTTTGTCGCACATCCCGCAAATCCCAGTTCCGTCGGTAGACCTATAGAGGATATTGACGGGGTTGATAGGGCATCCCTAGGTATGGAAATTGCTATGGCGACAGAAGAGGGACTTTGGACAGAGTACCTGTGGCCCAATCCTGACACGAACAAATTAGGACAGAAGCGCACGTGGTCAATCCGTTACGACGGTTACCTGTTCAGTTCGGGATATTATCAAACGTGGAATCCGGACCCCGCGACGTTCTCAATTGCCTCCAAAGACGATCCAGAGGCATTTACACGGAACATAGTTCTGCAAGCAATTGCCCGTTATGAATTTGAAGGCATTGAAGCGACCGCTGCTTACTACAACAATCCCGCAAATATTGATGGACAGTGGTATGTCGTCATCATCGACGAAAATGATCGCCACGTCGCACACGCACCGAGACCTGACTTCATAGGAACAGATCTGAAGGATATTATGGGGCTTGATGGCAAACGGATGTTGGGAGCAGAAATCGCCGCGGCGACCGGGACCGGACTCTGGATTGAGTACTTGTGGCCCAATCCCGAAACTGGTAAAGATGAACAGAAGCGCGGATGGGCGATTCGACACGACGGTTATCTCTTCGGTTCAGGATATTATGAACCGACAACGGAAGATACTGAATTATTAGTGGAAGGCACAGTTGTCCCGCCATCGAATTAGTCTAAACTTCTTCGAGGTCGAAGCCTTACAACAGAATAACTGAATAAAATATAGTAAAGTCCATAATTACTTGGACACTTCTATTGTAGCGCAAACTGTTAGTTTGTGTGCTATCCTGGCACAAACTGACTGTTTATGCTACAAGTGTCCACATATTTTTTAGACTTACTCTGGAACGGCGAGGTCGAAAGACCTCGCCACGTTATTTTTTTGATGAGTTGCCAGTTATGAGAGAATTAATTGCGCGCGCCGCTATCTCTGTGTCTTGGAGGGGTGAGGGTCGGACATCTGAAGTGAGGGTACTGACAATGTATTGTGCTAAATTATCAGGTCTGCATCGACGCACAATCCCCTGTTCTTCCATATACCGATAGACTTTATGCCGGTTTGGGAGGCTCGCCTTTTCTTTTGATAGCATGAGAACAATAACTGGACATCCACTGCTTGCTGCTTCACAAACCATTGAGAAGCTATCTGCTGTAACAATAAGGAGGTCACTTAAGGAGAGAATCGCTTGGTACGGGTCTGCGAGTTCCGAAGGTCCGTCTGGCGTAACGAATAGCGGACACCAATCGGTGTCCTTCAGTGTTGAGGACAAACTCGCTACGACATCTGGCGGTGTTCGACGAGAGGTTGTCATCAATACCTGTGCATTCATTTCCGCTGCGGCTGTTTCACAAATATCGTTGAGTTTTACCGCATCCGCTGTCGTGATTGTCTCGTGCCGGTCCGTTCCACCGAGGAGTATGCCGATACGCTGGCAGTCTGGTAGGTTAAGTTCCTGTTTCAGTCGTTGCCGTTCGGATTTTAATGTATCTGGTGAAATCGGGTTCGGCACACCTATCGTTTGGCAGATATTGCTTTTAGATTTTGCACGCTGCCATGAGATCATCGGGAGGATTGCCAGATCAAAATAGCGAGTACCTATTGGCGAAGGTCGCCGACATGTAACCGTTTTAGCGCGGAGAATTTTGCCAAGAAGTAGGTTGACAGCTGCCACAGATGATCCGGTTGAGAGAACAACGTCAGCGGTTTGGAGATGGGCAAGGGTAGTGTAACTTTCCGGAGTAAGACTCCACTGGAGAAGCACGCGGATAAGCGACGTGGGAAGCGACATCCCACCGAAGACACACATAAAGACCCGCAAGAAATTATCGAGCCACTTCTGCCTGAAGTGTATCTCAAGATATTCCGTTTGACATTCAGGCAATTTTTGCACAATCCCTAAAGATTGCTTATAGTGTCCCGGTCTGTTGTCGCTTAAAATGATAACTTTCATTCTACGGAATATTCAATCAACTCCGACCCTCCGAGTTCATTTTCTGTTTTCGCAATACCGACATGCGGCACAAACCATATTGTCTGGCTATGCGCCGTCGTTTTCGTTTCTGAAAAAAGCGTCTGTGTGATTTCTGTCTGGTATTCGAGTTGATAGGTTTTTTCAAAGTTTCCGGCAGGCGTTTCGAGAGGACCTTCGGCGACGACCTCACCCGTGATACGAATAACTACCTCAAAAGGGAACTGAAGAAGTGCGATGTTCTGTAAAATGATACTTCCGTTAATCTGCATATTAAGGGCATCCCACTGGAAACTCGGACTCGGTGGAAATTGCAGAAAGACCAGTTCAGGTGAGGAGATAGGTTCCACTGTAACACTCAGGTCCAAACCGGTGAAGTCATCTTGTACTGAAGCCGGGATTTCGTTTTGAACATAATGGTCTATCTCTCCACCTATAGCGAAAAGAATCTGATTCTCTGTAACCCGATAGGATATAGGTTTCAACAGGTCGAAATCAGTTTCCGCATTTGGTGGTGTTTCCTTGAGGGTTCGATAATTCTTGCCATCAATGTTTATTTCGTCGTTAACCTCAGTTGCCCCTTGGATGCCGTCAGAATATAGATAAACCCATCGACTTCCGACTGCATCAGGGAAATAGTTTGGTATGACTTCCATCGATTCAGGCATTTCATCCGAACCGCAGCCCAATAATAGCAATAATATTCCACAAACGGTGAAAAGAATCCGCTGCATCTGTCCTCTTTTCAGTTTTTCGATTTAATCTGCTATCGATCAGCTAAATATGGTATAATATTACCTATACGCCAAAATAGTATAGCATATCGCTAAGTAGATTTTCTATTTTTTTCTGCCAAACACAAAGGAGAGGACATGTTAGGTGCGATTATAGGCGACATCGTCGGTTCCATCTATGAATGGCATCCGATTAAAACCAAAAATTTTCCTTTCTTTGATGATGACTGTTTTTTCACAGATGATTCGGTATGTACCATCGCTGTCGCGGATATACTGCTGCACGATCTGCCGCCAGCAGAAACGATGCAGGCATGGTGTCAGCGTTATCCAGGGCGGGGTTACGGCGGCATGTTTGGCGGATGGATTTATGCGGATTCCCCGGAACCTTATAACAGTTACGGGAACGGTGCGGCGATGCGCGTTTCACCAGCGGCGTTCTTGAACCGTGACGATCTGGAAGCTGCGCTCTCCGCCACCAATAAAGTAACCGAAATCACCCACAATCACCCGGAGGGCATAAAAGGCGCGCGGGCAACAACCTATGCCATCTGGCTCGCGTATCGAGGCGTGACACCAGAGACGATTCGCGAGATTATCACCGTCGACTGTGGGTATGACTTAACACAGACAATCGACGACATTCGGCCGGATTATACTTTCAATGAAATTTGCCAAGAGACGGTACCACAGGCAATCACCTGTGCGTTGGAATCAGTCAGTTTTGAAGATGCAATCCGTAACGCCATCTCTCTCGGCGGCGATGCGGATACTCTTGCTGCTATCGCTGGTCCCATCGCTGAAGCATTACACGGCGTTCCGGATGAACTCATAGAACAGACAAAAACCCACTATCTCTCTGATGCCCCAAACATCCTTAAGGTGATACAGGAGATGTATCATTTGCAATAAACGCTTGACAAATAGATTAAGTTTGTTATGCTTTTATGGTGAACTGGGAAAATAAATTCACGGTCAGGAATATCTTCGTCCGAAAATTATCAATATGCTTACTAAACATTTTTCGCTTACCAAAGATGAAAGGGGATCCCTGAGTAAAAGTGGACAGGAACGATTGACTCCAGGGACTCTAAGGTTATCCTCATTGATGGAAACCAACTTGCACAGCTGATGATTGACCACAACGTTGGTGTTTCAACAACGAAAACTTATGAAATCAAGCGCGTAGATTCCGATTATTTTGCTGAAGACATCGTAAACACCTAAAAATATTAGTGATGAAAAAAAATGAAAACGTTTGGAACCCAAGGTCCCGTAAATCCTAAAGAGAACTATGTCGTCTCCCGAACCAAAGAAATTGAGGACTTCGTTGACCGCGTAAAGCAAGGCAAATACATCGTCCTCTTTGCGCCCCGACAGACCGGCAAGACGACGCTCTTCCGCAGTGCCATGGACGTTCTCATGGCTGAAGGGTATTTCCCAATCCAACTGAATTTTGAGTTGTATGTTGACTATCCCGCTTCGGATTTTTATCGAGCTTTCTATGGACAACTTCGTGAGAAAATTAAGCGCGTGTTCGAGAAACGTGGGACCACACCCTCTAAAACACTAAGCCAATTTTTGGATAAGACAGACGTAACAGATCGGGTTTCAATGGTGGAGTTCTTTACGCAGCTCGTCAGTTTTCTACCAGAACAGAATAGTTTTCAAAAAGTTGTTCTCATCATCGACGAGTTTGATGCAATTCCACCTGACGCGGTTCGCGGCTTCCTTCATTCACTCCGTTACATTTACCTTGATAGCACCAGTCTTCGGTGTCCTTATAGTGTTGGCATTGTTGGTGTCAAGAACATCACGCAGCTTAACTATGACCGATCAATCTCGCCTTTCAATATCCAAGATGAGTTCCACTTACCGAATTTTACACTCGCGCAAGTCCGTGAACTACTTGATCAGTATACCGAAGAAGTAGGACAAGCCTTCACACCTGAAGTTATCACTTTTATTCACAAACAGACTGCGGGACAGCCCTTTCTCGTTAATCGCTGCGCACAGATGCTCACTGAGGAGATGGACATCCGTAAAAACGAAACGATTGCGTTAAGTCACTTTTTTCAAGCACATAGGCGGCTCCTCCGCGAGCGAAACACGAATGTCGATCACCTGCTTACCAATATCCGTAGAGACCGTCGGTTTGAGAAAATCCTCATGCGGATTGCCTCTTATGAAAGAGGTTTACCTTTCAGTTTGGACAATGACATCATGAATGAACTCTCAATTTATGGCGTAATCGCGGAAGGTGCTGATGGCGCGTGTGAAATCGTCAACCCGATTTATCAACATCGTATTCTGCAGACTTTTAAACCGCTGTTTAATGGACTGGAGAATGATTATTTTTCCGAAGACAACGGGGACGATTTTATTGATTATCTAACACCTGATGGCGTGATTGAGATGGGAACACTCCTTGAAAATTTTCAAGGTTTCATCGCACGCGCCGGTTTCCGTATCTTGCAAGTCCCGGATACACCGCAGGAGTATGTCGGGCAACATCTCCTTTATGCCTATTTAGAGCAGCTTGTCCACAGTGTCGGTGCCACTATATTTCTTGAAACTCAGACCGGCCGTGGGCGGATAGATCTCATTATTGTTCACAACCAGCGCAAATACATCGTTGAAACTAAGATTTGGGAAGGCGACAGACGCTACCAGACAGGCAAGAAACAACTCGCTGCATATCTCAAATTAGAAAGAGCAAAAGAAGGCTACTATGTCGTATTTGACCATCGGAATAATCCTACTTCGCGCCTCGAAACTGAGACAATAGACGGTTTGAAAATTCAAAGTTACGTCATTCCTGTCCTGCAAGAACGGCCTTCAGCAGTTTAGGGTGGATGTAGACGGATTTGCTATCTGTCCATTTTCTCTTTAAACCACTTCCATCCAGACCCCCGGCACAAACCCCGGATACTCCCCTTCACTAAACGCCGGATAGTAGACATCCTCACCCGTGAACTCGTGAACCGTCTCACCACCGCTCCCATCTGGAATATGCACCCGACAAGTATACGCACTCTCACGAAATAGCTGCTGCGGTGTCGGCGTAGACGGATCCACACGATATTCCGTCAACGCTGCTGCGTCTACCGTAATCCCCAACCCCGGCGACTCAGGGACCGCAATCGTTCCGTCAACAACAGCGAGTCGCGTTTCAAGCAGGTCAGATTCCCACAGCTCGTGACACGTAATCGCCGGTAATTCCGCTTGCGATAGCACCGCGCCGAGATGCACGGCGTATGCCGTTGTAATCCCCGTGCCTACCATCTGCAGCCAGTACGGTTGCGAGAACGAAGCACAGAGCGCGTTCGTCCGTCGGAGCGAGTTCACACCGCCACCGACGACAAATCCTCCGCAACATCGCGCATGCAAACACGATTCGTTGAAATGTTCGACAATCCGTTTCTGGACATTCGCCTGCAATCGTACCGCACCCATCACATCCGTGCCGAGATAGTACGGACTCTCGTAGATAGCGACGTTCGGATGTTCGTCCAGCTGCTGTAAGGCAGGGATAGCGTTATCCGCAGTCCGCAGGAAACCGTTGAAGTCGATGTCGAGTCGATAATCTGCCGGTACGGCATTGCCGACAGCATCGACCTGTGCGAAGATGTCGCGCCACGGACGCGCCTTCAGTTTTGCGGAGGTATAACCCCGTTTCACGGATTCCTGGACTTCCGCCACCCAATCCTCTGGAGGCATATCGATATCCCACCACGAAATAGGACACCTGTCGCGAACCTTCGGTCCGATGAGTTGGTAGACCGGTACACCAACGGATTTACCAAGCGCATCATAAAGCGACATCTGGATGCCGAACCCGATGCTATCGTCGTTCATACACGCAAATGCGTTTTGTCCGATGATCTGTTCAATGTTCGCTGATTCGTCTGATAAATTTTCGCCGTAACCGATAACACCGTTACTGAGTTCGACGCGGTAAACGTGGACGCGTTCCCCGTGCGTCAAGGCGCGGTGCATGTGTCGGCTGACCCGTTCATGGTAAAATGGAACGTTCAACGGAATCGCTTCGAGATGTTTGATGCTAAGCATGAGGTCTCTCCCACAAATTTAAGGATGTGCTTGCCGTATTGTATCATATTCCCAAAATTGCCCGTAACAATATTCCCACAACAAACTTAATTCTTTGAAGGAAACTGTTACCCTTTACCACTAAAAAGGTCAAAGTTTTGAACACTGTTTTCATGGGATATTCTTTTCGCTAACTACTGACTGCTGATTGCTGAATGCTAACGGCTTTGATTTGACATACCCCCGTTTTGTTGCTATAATATCTTTAACGACACAACATCCACACGTTACTGTTTTCGCAAGTAAGGAGCATTGTATGGCGAGTATTAAACCCTTCACTGTCTCAAATGAACGCTTGGATCAGCCTGAGAAACTCCGAGAACAGGCGCAGCAAGACGGGTATCTTTTTTTTCGTGGTTTGATTGATGCCGATTCCATCTATAACTTACGTCGAGATTTCTTGGAAATCTGCCATCGGCACGGTTGGGCAGAAGGTGGCAACGCCTTGATGGACGGCATTCGGACGGGCGGTCCCTACATGGAAGGGGATGACGGGTATTGGCCCGTCTTAGACGAATTCCAAAGCATGGAGTTGTTCCACGCCTTCGCACACCATCCAGCGATTTTGGATATGTGCGACAAACTCTTCGGTGAGAAGACACTCGCGCATCCGCGGAATATCGGAAGGATTATGTTCCCCGAAAACACGAAATACACAACACCGTCACATCAGGATTATATCCATATCCGAGGGACAGAAGAGACCTATACCGCATGGATACCGCTCGGTCCGTGTCCAACGGAGTTGGGCGGCTTGTCGGTATTATCTGGATCGCACCGAAACGGAATTTACCCCGTCAAACCCGCATTCGGGGCAGGTGGACTCGGTATTGATACGGAACCCTTGGAAGCCGACGGGTTATACTGGGTCAGCGGCGATTACGAAGTCGGCGATGCACTCTTCTTTCACAGCCACGCCGTTCACAAGGCACTGCCCAACCAGACATCCGATCGGATTCGTCTCTCAGTGGATTACCGGTATCAAGGAGCCTCGCAACCCGTCACAGAAGGTTCGCTATTGCCGCATTTCAACCGAATGGGGTGGGACGAAATTTATACAGATTGGAAATCAGCACAGTACCAATACTACTGGAACGCTTTCGATCTAAATAGAGTTTAAAAGTAGTAGGCACACGCCGTGTGCCGTTCACGTTTTTCAAAGGAAACAGAAATCAATTGACTAAGTTGCGAAAACGGAAGTCTAATATCTTCACGTGTCTATTAGTTGTTCTGATTGCGTTAGGCTGCAGCGTTGTGCCGCGATCTTCAGCGGAAAACTACACCGGCGATTTTCTGACAAACGGCGTTGGGGGACGGGCACTCGGATTAGGCGGTGCCTATGTCAGCATCGCTGATGATGCGACTGCCACTTATTGGAATCCCGCCGGTATCGCAGGCGTTTCTGATAAGTATCAATTCTGCCTCATGCATGCCGCACGGCGTTCGGGATTAGGTGCATTCAACTATATCTCCGGCACGACGAAACTTCTCCCCAAACTCAACCTCGGACTGTCGTGGCTTCGCGCAGGCGTGGACGATATTCCCATATACCCACTCGTTCCAGCGTTCGATCCGAATATCAGTGCCGATGAACGGAAGAACCTCGCAAAGAACCGACCGCGCGCCTCAGATTTTGATCCAGCGGGTTACCTCAATGACAGCGAGAACGCCTATATCCTGACACTCGCGACGGGGTGGGTCGTTAGTCAATCGTGGTGGAATAATTTTGGACGGGATTCCCTGCCGCCATCGTTTATGATTGGTGCGAACGCCAAATGGATATCACAACGTCTGAGCAGTGGAGACCTTGATACTTACAACTATGGGAGCAGTGGCTACGGCTTTGATGTCGGTATACTTGCTCGTTTACCGGATCTCAACGCCATTTTTGGTTTAGAAAATGTTGGCAGCTTCTCATTCGGCTTGAACCTTCAAGACATCTCAAAGACGACCTTGACGTGGAATACTGAATCCGCACCTAAAGAATCCATCCCCTCGAATTGGAACGTCGGTGTGGCGTATACCAACCCTCACATTTTTGGTCGAAAACTCATCCTCTCCTACCAATGGCAGCAACGCTATGGTGGGCAAACACATTTCGGTGCTGAATACCATATTAGCAATCCATTAGCATTACGCATCGGCTACCGTGATGACCGCATTACCGCCGGCATCGGCATCCTACGCCGCGAATTCCGCCTCGATTACGCCCTCCTCTTCGGCGACCTGATTAGCACACACTTCTTGAGTCTGCTCTGGACTTTCTAAAAATCAACTCCAAGAGTTAACCCTTAATATGGAAGGAATATCCGCGTTGCTACGACTGTTTGGGGTGTTGTTTAAAAGTGTTTGGGTCATGTAAAACCTATATAACGCCTACAGGGATTAACTTATAACTTATAACCCTCTACAAACTCGGTTTCGACAGATCGGGTTGATCGCGTAGCAAAATCAGGAGGGGTGCCAACAATAAGGGAATCATCACCAAGCCGTCCAATACAATTGGCAAACCGAACTGATCCCCCAAATCACCAACAAATTTATTCAATAATCCGCCGACACCCCACGCCGCACCCATCATTAAGCCGGAAGCAATGCTTTCATGTCCGCGCAGCATCATCTGTGCTAAGATAATGTTAACTGTTATCGAGCTGGTGAGGATGACGTTCCCTAAAAAGAGGAAAGTGAGAAAACTAAGTCCATCGGTATGTAGCGAGGCATAAAGGAGCGGCGGTGCCCCCAAAAGCGAGACCAGCAACAGAACATAAGTATTGACACGCGTTATCAGCCAACCGCTTGACATAATACCCATGGAACCCGCAAAGATGAAGAGCGCGATTACCAGCGAACGCATCTGATCCGAGTAATCTTGGTCGTCTAAGTGGACGGATAAGAAGGTTTCTAAACCTGTGAGCGTGACAGTGCGGAATGCAGCAATAACGAAAAGCACAATCAGTGGAAGCAGGCGTGGACTCGCGACAGTCCAAAAGGACTCTTGCAGTCTCACACCATCGCTCGGCGTTCCACGAGTGGCAGCCGTCAAATCCAGTTCTTTATCAAATTTCAGCACCTTTGGAGCAATCAGTGCCAAGAGTAGACCCGGTATCATCTCCCAAGCAAGGTAGTCCAAGCCGAAACGATACGGAATGAACATCAATGCCAGCGGACCAAGGGCACGCCCAATGTTACCACCCGTCAGAAAAACAGAGGTCCCCATCCCTCTTCCTTTCGCCAGCGCACCCGCGTAAGCCGTCGCCTGGGGGTGGAAGGCAGCAACCCCAATGCCACCGATTGCTAATAACAGATACACGGTGTTAACGGTAGGCGCGACCCACAATAGGCTTAAACCGATGGCAGTGAGCGCGACCCCAAACGTCACAAAATGCACTGTCCGCACGCGATCCGACAGCCAACCGAAGAGAACCTGTCCGAAAGAACTAAATAGACTGTAAATTGAGACAAAGTTACCCGCTAAGCTGTTCCGGTTCGCAGCGGATGCCAACTTTTCCAGTAAGCGGGGTTGCAGATGGGATAGAAGGGTTGCGTAGGAATCAAGAACCGTGTGCGACAACGTCAGGAAATTGAACTGCTTCCGAGTGGACGCTTGTGGTGGAGGCTGCTGATTTTTCATGAAATAAGATGAATACCGCGTTTCTGTAAAGATATAGATGCCGTATATTATAGGCTATATCCCACTAAAAAGCAAATTGTTTTTCCAATATTCCCTTGACAATTAAAGCTTGCCACATATATTATAAGTACGTATTCTCTGAGGCAAACATATTATCTAAAATTCACTGATAGCGAGCGCGCCTTTGAACAGAAAGCAGTTCCAGCAGATTGCCAAATTTGGCTTACCGACAGTGCTGGCAATCATCTTAGCTTACTTCCTTCTAAAACAGATTGATCTCCAAGAAATACCACGAACCCTCAGCCGGTTGTCAATAGAGGCACTCTTAATCGGGTTCATAGCCTATTGTTTATTGGTCTTAGCGAAAACGCTCCGGTTTCGAGCATTACTCAACCTTGAGAGCCGTGCCCATCACATCTTTCCAATCTTGGCGTTGCACACCTTTTGGGGCAATATCCTGCCGATGCGGACAGGGGACATCTCTTATGTCTATCTCATGCAACGACGGCAGAAGGTGGAGGCGACACACGGAATCGCTTCGCTTTTGGTGGCAAGCCTGATTGACCTTGTGCTGCTAATAGGTTTGGTGATTGCGACTGCGTGGCTCCTACGACCCGAGCTCCGCGAAACGTTCTCTGGTAGGCTACTTTATCTCCTCCCCTTACTAATAGGTGGCGGTCTAATCATAGCCGTCGTCTCTGTGTACGCCGTTCCGAACGCCTGTCTGAAGTTTGCAGAGCGATGGGCAGCACCGCTACTACGTCTCGAAGTGCGACCCATCTCTTGGGGAGTCAACAAAGGATTGGAAGTCCTGCAGGAGCTGATGGCGTTTCGATCAAATCAACGCTTTTTAGAGGTATGGCTATATTCCCTACTCTGTCTCGTCATCCGTTTCGGGTTCCAGTGTTACCTTGTCATAGAGATGGGGATTGATATTCCGATGACCGAGGTGTTATTTGCACTCGCATTCACGAACGTATTTAACCTATTTCCCATCCAAACCGTCGGCAACTTCGGAACAACAGAGTTTCCTTTTGTCTGGTTGTTACACCATTTTGGCACATCGGTGGAGACCGCTACTGTCGCTGGATTTAGTTTGCACATTCTAATTTTACTTTACTGTCTACCCTTAGGAGCATACGGATCTTTGACGAATCGTAAGTTTACCAAAACCACCTGACCGCTGACGGTTTCCGAGTACCGACAGCGATCCACAGGAGTTATAATATGAGAATTATCGACCCACATGTTCACGTCTGGAAAAACGATCCACAATTTCCGTGGGCACCGGAGACAACTAACCCACCAGAAGACGATGCCACCGCAGAAGTGCTTTTGGAATTGATGGCAGCGAACGGCGTTGAAAAGACCGTCCTCGTTCAAGTCATCCACTACCGATGGGATAACCGTTACGCAGCGGACGCAATGAAAAGATACCCCGATAAATTCATGGGGGTCTGCCGAATCAACCCTGAAGACCCCGACGCACCCGACCATCTCAGTCGCTGGACGGAGGAAGATGGGTTTCATGGTGTCCGTCTGAGCCCGTCTGTCGGACCCGACGGCGATTGGTTTGCGGGACCGTTGATGCCACCCATCTTCCGTCGTGCTGAAGACCTCGGTGTTCCGATGCTGATCCTCACCGGAGCCGATCGGTTGGTAGATCTCGTCCCACTTATAGAGCAACATCCGAATCTTGATGTTGTGGTTGATCACATGGCAGGGTGTGCACCCGATGCCCCTGAAAAGCACGAACTGCTGCTCGACTTGGCACGTTTCCCGCGGGTTTATGTCAAGATAAGCCACACGTGGTCAATCTCGAAGACCGGTTTTCCGTGGGCGGATACACACGAACAGGTTAAGAAGGTATATCACGCATTCGGCGGTTCGCGGATTATGTGGGGTACAGATTGGCCCGTTTGTCTCAACCACGCCAGTTATGCGGAAACCTTAGCAGTCGTCCGAGACGAAATGGATTTCTTTACACCTGAGGACCGGGAATGGGTGTTAGGCAAGACGGCACTGCAGCTTTGGCAATTTTAGACTTAATTTCTCATGAGATTTTCCCTATAATTGGTAGGTGCGGTTTCTAACCGCACCGATTGTCCCTCAACAAATACACCGCACCGGCGAGGTTTCATGAAGTTTAAATAAATACTTCAGTAATGTTATCCGCAAAAAAACGTTGTAGGGAGTTTTTGCTTGGGTGTTTCCCCTCGGTCTTGTACCTACCCACAATTACCTTTGGTCACGATTTTAACTGACTGCTGACTGCTGATTGCTTAAAAACATTCTTGACAAAATTCTCTCATCTATGCTACCATAATGAGATTAGGGTAAACAACGGCGACTCCCATTAGCCGATGCAACACGGCAAGGCACCACACAAGTCCGAAACCCCAAGGTTCTTTTACTGGTGAGGTCCAGCCTCTCCCATTCATAAGGAGAAACATCATGCCGTTTTGTCCACAATGCAACGCTGAATATAAGATAGAAATATCAATGTGTTCGGATTGCCAGGTACAACTCGTGCCCGAACGAATGCAAACCGAGGTGACGGCGTATGGGGATTGGTACGCTGTTGAATCTGTACCAAATGAAACGGCAGGAAATATCCTCCAGAGCGTTTTAGAGGAGGACGGCATTCCTGTCTATTTGCGCTGCCATGAAGTCCCTTATTATGGCGGTGTAAAAGGCAATCTCACGGAATCTGAATGGGGTGATGTCCTTGTGCCAAGCAATTTACTTCCGCAGGCACGGGAATCCCTCAAGGCTTATTTCGACTCACTACAAGACGTTTAAACCCGCAGGCAAGCTGCCATGAAGAAAGTGAAGCAACTTTACCTTTTTAAAGAGGTAGAATCTCACATGCGCATAACTGACAAGATTTATGTCCGAGCGCACAAGAGGAATAACGGTAGTTACGTCAGAGAGCATTGGCGGAAAAAACCTGCCAAAAGGGGTGGTCCTCGCAAACTGTCATCGATACAGGATTTGCAACTCTCTTTCATTGAAGCCAAGAAAGGTTGAAAGGTTCGTGCGAGAAGGGACCCACGCAATACGATTTATGACATCAAACGTATGTGAGGCGAAGTTTCTTCTCGGTAAGACGCTATGATCTATTTTTTCCAAGGCTTGCGAGTTTCCCGTTTCCCCGTGCGATGCTTGCAAGCATTTCCGATTTTACTATTTTTCATTGCGAGTACCACACTTTTCGGTGATGTTTACCGCATTAAAAAAGGGGATACCCTCCTCATTGCGGTCGTCGGGCAACCGGAGTATACACATTCCGTGCAAGTCCGTGAAGACGGAAAAATTAATTACTTCGGTGGCGACTTTGATGTTGCCGGACAGACGGTGACAGATGTCAATCATCTGATTCGCGAGTTCCTCGTCAGGGATAATCACGTCAGCAATCCGATCGTTATGGTGTCTCCCGCCCTACAGGAGAACGGCGTTTTTGTGGGTGGCGCAGTAAAGGCACCGGGACATTACCCTATCTCACCTGAAACGGACATCGGTTTATACCGGGCCATCGCACTCGCCGGTGGTATGGCGGAGAATGCCGACCGTCAAGGCGTACAACTCATCCGCACCGACGACACACAAAACGTTGAAACCTACGACCTCTCAACCAACCGTGCTTACAAAAATATCCGCGTCGGCGTGAACGATCTCGTGTTCGTCATGCCGCTGAGTGTCGTTGAAGTCCAAGGGCAGGTGCAGACCCCCGGAAAACTCTTTATCCGCGGAGAGATTGGTATTGTGCAGGCACTTGCACGCGCAGGCGGTTCCACGCAAGAGGCAGATCTGACAGCACTCATAAGAGTCGCAAAAGACGGCACACTCACCGAATTTAACCGCGCCGAACAGTTCTGGAAATCATCCGAAAACAATTCATCGTCCCCTTCTTTATCAGACGGCGATGTGTTGTATGTTCCCAACGTCTTCAAGGTTGAACCTATCTATGTGACGGGTTATGTCCGCAATCCGGGGGCACAACGCGTACGTGGACCTTTGAACCTCTCGCAAGCCGTTGCACTCGCGGGAGGGTTTGAAGTCTCTGCGAACCGTGAGGAGGTCATCATCCATCGCCGGGACAGCACGACTGAAGAGGTCTTGTTAGTGTCTGATACCGCCGAAGGCACGACACCGCAGCGGGTGCTACTCTATCCGGGGGACATTTTAGAAATAAAAAAGAAGTTCCAAGTGAATTGGGGGCTCGTCAGTACATTTGCTTACATTATCATCGCAGGTGTAGGCATTCTAATCCAGTTATCGCAGTAGATAGTAAGTCAGTTTGATGTAAGAATCTTTCTTTTAGGTTTGGATTGAATTCTAAAGAGTCGCTGATTTTCCGTGAATTTTCTCCATGAGTCTGGCGGAAAAAAAAGCATTCGCGATGCACAGAATACCAGCCCCAGCGGGGCGACATGTCTATAGAAAACCATTACCCAATAACAAACCAGCCCCAGCGGGACGGCATGTGTGTAAAAATCTGTGCTCTCCAAAACGCGAGTCCTATACGGACGAAAAGTGTAGCTTAAAATGGTGCAAAGTTTAGTCAAATGAACAGAAAAGGACATAGGTAAAAATTGAGATGGATGGTCAAGGAGTTCTTGATGCGAAACCTACCGGGTTGTTACCTTTCACCCCGCTCATGAAACGTCCTGAGAATGTGGATGCGGATGATTGGCTGCGTCGCTGTGTCCAAACTGCGGATAGTGTTAATGTTCCCAATAAGCCTAAGTATCTCGGAATTTTGGCTCTTTTAGGTAATCTTGTTTACGAAGCCGAAACAATTTCAAACATCATTTTGGAGGAAACCATGCACCAATCTTCTATTATCGAATACTGGACAGAACAAGCTGCAGCCGAAGCACATCAGCAAGGGATGCAGCAAGGTGTAATAGAAAACACTCGCGAGAAAATCCTTGAAGCATTGGAGCTCCGATTACATCCTGAGGCTGCGCGCACTTTCAAGCCAATATTAGAGAAAATTGATAACTTGCAACGCCTCAACGAGTTATTTCGCGCTGCAATACAAGCGGATAGTCCTGAAGACTTTCAACAAGTATTGGAAAATGGAAACTAATACCATTTCTAAAAGTTTATCTTGCATTAACCGAACCCACTCACGTCACACCCGGTAGGTGCGGTTTCTAACCGCACCGAGCAGTGCTGAAAAATAGCCAACCTTTTAAGAGGAATTATCAATTAGAATCAGACCCACCCACAAACCCATCAAACAATACTACGCCGAACTCAAGGAATACGAACGGCTCGGCGAACAGAACGAAGGCACCGTCCGCGCAGCATTCCAAAGCCTCCTCCAACACTACTCGCGCCAAGCAGACCTCACCCTCATCTGCGAAAAAACACACTACACACCCGAAAAAAGACGGGTTACACCCGACGGCGAAATCGTCGATACCTACAACCTACCTTTCGGACACTGGGAAGCAAAAGATACACACGACAACCTCTACGTCGAGGCAGACAAGAAATTCGCCGCTGGCTATCCGTCCAAGAATATTGTTGTGCAATCTCCGACCCACGCCCTCCTCTACCAACACGGCGAACTCCAATTCGACCTGGATATTAGCGAACCGAGAAATCTCGTCCACGTCCTACAGACCTTTTTCGCCTATCAAGAAGAGAATATCGCCGCATGGCATACCGCCGTCGCCGAATTCCGAGAGACCGTGCCAGAACTCGGTGAAAAGTTGACGGGACTCATCGCGTAAAGACAGACAAACGGAGCGGCATCGTCAACGACCCAAACCGCACCGACGACCCACAGTACATCGTCAAGTTGATAGCCAAGGTCATCACCGTCAGCTTAGAGACAGTGGATATTGTAGAAAGCTTACCCCCATTGTAATAACATAACGCAAATTGCCATCTTCGTAGCATAGACTATTAGGCTGTGCAAAAGACTCCGCACAACCTAAGAAAAAAAGAATTATTTGACAATTTCTTGACATTTTTTTTACAATAATGTTATCATTTTGCCAAATGAGTCCAGACGAAACGCTTCAAAACCAATAAGGAGAAATTCCAATGACTAAACGTATTCTCTTTTACCTATCCCTCTGCTGTACATTCGCATCTCTAGCTTATGCCTTTGATACCCCTAAGCTCTTTACAAAAGATAATGTGCTTGCTGCGGGATGTTATAATGATGGGTTCAGTAGTAGTGATATGACACTTATTATCCAACTCACCGTCGGAAACGATGTTATTTTTGACGAAGGCTTTGAGGTGAAATATCATGTTCCTGACGAAGACGTTGAGGATTGGACTGAACTCAAATTTGACGATACGAGCTGGAAAAACGGCATCATCAGCATCGGTTACGGTGATGGGGATGATAATACGGAAATCAAATCGGGGGAAGTTGGTTCGCTTTACACGCGCTATCACTTTGATGTACCTAAGGCGACTACATCGAAAAAAATTATGTTTCGGATTGACTATGACGATTCCTATATTTTGTGGCTGAATGGGGTCGAAATCGCACGTTCAGCCAATATTGCCACACTTTCTCCTATAGGCGAAATTCCTACATGGGATGTATCGAAAATTGTGGATTCGATGCCCGATGTTGAAGCGACGAAAGTACCTAAGGGGAAACCAAACAAAGACCGTTGGAAGAAACCGGTAACGCCAAGGGATCGGGACGTACACGAGACAATTCATGAATTTGAGATTGATGTCAAATTTGGGGGCGGATCAGGATTGTCCGTTGAAGCTGCAAACAAATTAACAACGACATGGGCACAACTGAAGGGTCATTTAGATTGAGAGGAATCATCAGACATTGGAGAACTCCTTTGGGTTGAAGATGTTATACTTCATTATACCAAAGGGGTTCTCTTTATACAAAAATCTCTGATGTATTTATCAAACGCACGTTACAGATACGTCTATCAGAATAAAAGGTAGGCGAACCTTTATATTATGGAACCTACGCAACTTTCTGTTGCATCAAAAGGAGCTATTCAAGAAATGAAAACGGATACAATAATGAGTCAATTTCATGCTGTTTTGATGTGTTGTTTATGTTTTCTCTTTACTGTAGCGATGTTCTCTGTTACATCAATAGCTGCGTCAACAAAAAAGGTTCTGATATTGGGGAACAACGTAGTCCAAGTTGAAGCAGAAACGATTAGTAAAAATGTGAAAAAAGTTCAGAATTTTACCTTTGATTACGAGGTTACGAAGGATACGAAACTCCCGAAAGCAGATGCCGATGATTTTGATATCCTCTGGCTTGGACAAGGTGAGATTTGTGAAGGGGGATGGCGTTTCACGGACCAGGGATCAGATGCTGTGTTAGCGTTTGTGGAGGAGGGAGGGATTTGCATTAACGTTGAGCAGGACTCCGATGATGCCGTCGGGTGTCCAACACCTTGGCTCCCTAAACCACTAAACGGTGATGAAGCCGAGAGGACATGGGATTTTGAACCGACAAAAGCACCGGAGGTTCGGACGCTTTTCACTGAGCCAAACAAGATAGAAGAGATTGTGACGGATGATAAATGGCACAATCCCGATAAGGCGTATATTCCACTCGCCACGGTTGGTAACCATCTCGTTGTGGCACTCCTATATCACGGTAAGGGCGCATATATCATCACGGCGATACAAAATGAAGATCAGGTGAAGGTCGATACGAATCTCCCGTTTATTGAAAACCTGTTGTTCTATGCCGCTACCCTTCAGGATCAAATTCTTGCTGTTGAACCGCATGATAAACTTGCTGTGACCTGGTCGCAACTCAAAATGCGCCCATAATGCCTGAGTAACAGGGGGAGGGTGCTTATGAAACTGCGATATATATCTATCGTTTGCTGTTTCACTTCGGACACCTCTCCCCTGTTTCAGCAAAACCCCTCAGCAATGAACCCTGACGGAACCCGACAGGAGCAACTCACAAATTTTCAAAGTCAATCTGGTGAGTCAAAAGGCGACACGACTGACAGGCAACGGGAGCAATGATGCCGGAAATTGGTTCGCACCCAACCAACTCCCCGTCTCCCCCTCATCATCGCTCTTAAGCACATTATGGGGCGACGTGAAAACCCAAGATTAAGGCTGAGAAACAGATTCGATCGAATTGCTTTACTACAAACGGACTGGTTCGTAGTAGTGCGATTTATCGCACGTTTGAAAATTACCAATTTAAATAATTAATCTTCATTTATGGTAGATCCTAAAAATAAATACACATCTTGTAGGGGCAGCCCTTGTGGCTGCCCACCACCACGTGCCTTGTAGGAGCAGCCCTTGTGGCTGCCCTTCTACAGCAACGCCGCTGTTAACTCCGCAAAATCGTGCACCGTTACATCCGGTTGATACAGCGTATCCTCGTATGGCAGTTCATAACGGTTCACAAACGCCCCTCTATATCCACACGCCCGCGCCCCCATAATGTCAAACGAATTCGCAGAGACCATCAGACATTCATTGACTTCAAGTCCTAATTTCCCTGCTGCACCGCGATAGACCGCCGGATGCGGCTTAAACGCACCCACCGATGTAACCGAGATTACGTCATCGAAATCCCAGGCAACGCGCGCCGTAACGAGATAGTCTAAAAACGACGGATCGCCGTTGGATAACACCACCAACTGATACCGAGATTTCAGTTTCGCGAGGGCAGACAAAACTTCAGGGAAAGGCGAGAGGGACTGCCAACCTCGCATAAATTCCTCCACTGTTTCAGGAGTCGCAGCAATGCCGTTTGCTCTCAGTACGTAGTGGACAGCACGGCGCACGGTCTCCAGATAACCGCTATGTCCGAGCATCGTAATCGTATCTTGATATTGCTCAATCCGCTGTCGATACCGCCACTGCGCCCAAAATTCATCCGCTGATACATCAACGCCACGGGCGGTCAGAGATTCACCAATAAAGGGTGTCAGGCTACCGCCTAAGTCTAAAATCGTACCGAATAAATCAAATGTAAGTGCTTTCGTCTCTGCAAAATTTGGCATAATAGTTTGCTGTTCGCTATTCGCGGTTCGCTAATTTCCCAATTCAACCGTCCGTCCAGTCGCCATCGCTTCAAACGCAGCATCAATCACGCGCATCTGATTCACGCAGCTTTCCGGTGAAATCCGGTGTGGTTTTCCGGTTGTTAAAACTTCGCATAGATGCTCTAACTGCAAAGCAAATTGGAAACAGGGTTCAAAATCAATGACTTCTCGACCCTCTCGTGTAGTCACCTCAATGCTGACCGCCGAGTTCTCATTGTTCCACGCCGTCTCAATCCTAAGCATACCACCCAACCCCGCCATTTCGGCGTACTGTCCACCCGCACAATTAAAACCCGTAGAAATATGGGCAACCCGTTCACCGGAAAATACTAACTGTAGGTAAGAACCATCGTCCACTTCTAATCCGGCTTGCGACATCCCAGAGACCCGGATCGGTTCAGCACCAAACATAAATCGCGCATGATGGATATTGTAACACGCCAAATCGTAGATACTGCCGCCACCTTTCGCTTTGTTAAATCGCCAATTCATCTCAGGCTTACGTGCCTCGGGTCCGCCGCCACCGCCACCCGTGCAGAAGGTGCTCCGGATCGCCTTAAACTCCCCGATTGCCCCTGCATCAACGAGTTCCTTCGCCTTCAGGTGCATCGGGTGATGTCGGAATTTAAACGCTTCTGCCACCAGTACACCGTTCTCTTGCGCTGCACCGACAAACGCCTCCGCCTCCGCAGCCGTCGAAGTAAACGGCTTTTCACACAAAATCGCTTTCACCTGATGGGATTCAGAAATCTGGATACCGACCTCAGCGTGAAAGGCACCCCAGGTACAGATAATGGCGATGTCCAAATTCTCAGTGTCTAACATCTCTGCTAAAGAAAGATACCGGTTTTCGGGGTCCACGTCATACCGTTCACCGAAACCGGCTAATGCATCGCCTGACACGTCACAGATCGCCGCCAATTCAGCACTCGGTGCTTGTTGACACGCGTTGGCGTGTGCATTGGCAATTCCACCCGCGCCGACAAGTCCAACACGGTAAGAAGTATTTGTTGACATAATAATTCCTTTCTTTGTCATGTTGTTGTTAAAGGATAACCGTTTTCGACAATCGCTTTCTGAAGAAACTCAAATTCGTAATGTGGTAACGAGCCCCCTGGTTCTAATGCCAAAAAATCTTTTTTCCAACGCGCAACTGCATCTGGTCGGACAATGATCCGACCTAATGGGATACCCAAAAATGCCTCAAGTTTTTTGAGTATTGCCTCCTGATCCAGGACAAAGTCCTCAAAGCGGATCTGGATAACATTCTCAGGCATCGGGGTTGCTTGCATGAGCTTATACTGATAGATCCACGAAATTGCCCGGCGTTCATAGATATCGTCGGTTTCAGGGTATACGACCCCAAAGTCCCGAAGGTCATCTGTTTTGTGGCTCCCCCGAATACAATCCCGCGGATCCCGAATCCAATGGATATATTTTATCTCAGGAAACATCCGAATTATCCAGGGATAGACAAGCGTAGTCTCGGGGATCTTCCAGCCCTTGTGAAGTGCTGGATCCCGAAGGACATCCGCAAGGTACGTCCTGATAAGCCCCTCAAATTCCGGGTCAATCGGCATCGTAAACAACGGTTCAAAGTCCCACGACAATCCGCCTTGCCATTTGACGTATTGCGCCATGACTCGGCAGGCATCATACATAGCATGCGGCGGAATTTTATCACCAGATGGATTGAGTTGACTCCCCATGAAAACCCCACTGGCATACAATGTATGAGAGATGGCGCGCGTCCCAGAATGACCGCGCCCAATAACTGTGATTAAATTTTTCATAACTGCTGCATGTTACGTAAAAAATTGTTTGCTTATTTCCTTCGATTAAAGGATAATACATAGAAGTTTTTTTGCTTCATAATCACTTTATCAAAAACTATTGAATAATACAAGCAAAAAGGAAAAAGATGAAAAACATACCTATAACGCTTGCTGTGGTGTTTGTGCTAATATGGACACTCATTGGATGTGATAAAATCCAGCAAGTTGTTATCCCAGAAAAAGGTGTTGACTCCGAGTCAACCACCCTTAAAATTGGGTTCCTCGCCTCAGGGAGCCGCACGACATATCCTAACGGTGCGGAGATAGCTATCTCCGAAATCAACGCTCGCGGCGGCCTGTTAGGGATGCCTGTTGAATTAATAACCGCAGTTGGGCTCATAGAAGCGGAGGCAGCGGTCCAAGTCGCTGCAACGATGATCCAAGACGACGACATCATCGCGATTCTTGGACCCAATCGTTCTTCACATGCTATTCCGGTAAGTGAAGTGGCGCAGCAACACGGTGTGCCTATGGTTACCACAACTGCAACGAATCCAAACGTAACAAGTGCCGGTGATTTCGTTTTTATGGCAGCCTTCACGGATGCCTATCAAGGGAACGTCATGGCACAGTTTGCTGCTGAAGAACTCGGTTTGACATCTGTTGCACTCCTCACCAGAAGCGGCGAAGTCTATACGGAGGGCATATCCGAATTCTTCCGGACAAACTTCACCCACGCAGGTGGCACGATCGCGGCAAATGTGTTTTATGAAGAAAACACCACAGATTTTACCGAGCAACTCACACGGATCGCTGAAGGCACGCCCGACGCACTTTTTGTCTCAGGGTTAGCCGAGGAAATCACACTTATCGCGAAACAAGCGAGAGTCCTTTCTTTACAAAATGCAGCAGGGCAACCTGTCCTTTTCCTCGGTGCCGATGCATGGGACAATCCCGACCTACTCATGAATGAAGAAATTGACATTGAAGGCAGCTTCTTCAGTGGACATTTTTCAACCGCAACCGATAAACCGAGCGGAAAAGCATTTGTGGAAGCCTACCGGGCAGCTTATGGAGCGTTACTGATCGGGGGACACGCCGTAAGTTACGATGCAGCGCAAATTCTCATCGCAGCTATTGAGAGAGCGGGAAGTCTTGAAGGTGAAGCCATCCGGGAAGAACTGGCGGCAACGAAAAACTACATCGGGGCAACTGACATCGCACATTACGACGAGAACCGCCACCCAACGAAAAGCGCGGTAATTTTCACTATCAAAAACGGCAAAAAGCAGTTCTATAAGCAGATTGACCCTTAAAAGTAGTAGGCACACGCTGTGTGCCGTTAACGCAAGGAGTAGCAGAAAAAATATGAATAGACCACCAGAAGCCTTTGTTCACGTGGACGAAGAACGACTCCTCAACTTCTCCACCGCCTGCTTTGAGAGAGCAGGCATTACACACGAACACGCCGCACTCATCAGTCGCCTACTCGTCAATTCCGACTTACGAGGTGTCCGTAGTCACGGGACACGGACTGTTAATGGATATTGTGGCGGGTTTGAAAACGGAAGTTTCAATCCGCGTCCGAACATCCGCATCATCCACGAAACGCCAACGGCTGTCGTGCTTGACGGCAACGGTACACTCGGTTATCTGCCAATGGTGCGTGCCACCGAACACGCTATCGCCAAAGCGAAAGAGGTCGGCATCGGGATGGGATTGGTGCGTTATATTGGACACTACGGCTCCGCGGGACATTATGCGCGTATCTGTAACGAAGCCGGTTGCATCGGGTTTTCGGTGCAGGGGTACCAGAACCAAGGCAACGCCGAAAACCAAGACCCCAAACCGCAACTCGGCTACTACGGCAATCCGCCGATATGTTTCGCCATCCCTTCTGGTGATGAACCGCCTGTCGTGTTGGATGCCGCAACCTGCATTATGGCAGACTACCAACGCGGTCCCGATTTTGATGCACTGCTTTCCGTCATTCCCGCGGCTTTCTTCAAGAGTATCGGCTACACCGCCGTGGCAAGTCTACTCGGTGGCGCGCTGACGGGTTTCACTGAACCACCACCGGAGGATACCGCAAAATGGAGCGGTGGACGCATGGGCGGCATGGTCCTCGCTATAGACATTGAATCCGTTGTACCAGCTGCTGTTTTCAACACCGAGGTCGACCGCATGGTGCATGATGTCCGCGAAACTTATGAACCAATGCCCGGAACCGACAGGGCACTGCTACCAGGTTCGATTGAGACAGAACGCACAGCACAACATCGCCGCGAAGGTATCCGTTACGGTGAAATGGAACAGGAATCCGCACGCGGGGTTAGTGAACGCTTAGGCGTACCACTGCCATGGGACGAATAATCTCCGCACTCTTATAAGAAATCAAACTCAGGAGAAAGAGATGAACAGACCGCCAGAAACTTTTGTTTTAGTCAATGAGGAACGACTCCTCAACTTCTCCACTGTCTGTTTCGAGAAAGCGGGTCTCACACACGAACACGCCGCACTCATCAGCCGTTTGCTCGTCAACTCTGATTTACGAGGTGTCCGTAGTCACGGCACGCGAACTGTTAATAGATATTGCAGAGGCTTTGAAAACGGAGGTCTTAATCCGCGTCCGAATATCCGCATCATTCATGAGACACCAACCGCCGTCGTGCTTGACGGCAACGGCACGCTCGGTTATCTGCCAATGGTGCGTGCCACCGAACATGCCATCGCCAAAGCAAAAGAAGTTGGTATTGGGATGGGACTCGTCCGTTATATTGGGCACTATGGGTCAGCCGGACACTACGCACGTATCTGTAGCGAAGCCGGTTGTATCGGGTTTTCCGTACAGGGATCCCGAAACCACGGCAATGCCGGAAACCGAGACCCCAAACCGCAGATTGGCTATTATGGCAACCCACCGATATGTTTTGCCATCCCTTCTGGCGATGAGCCGCCGGTTGTGTTAGATGCCGCAACTTGTATTATGGCAGACTACCAACGCGGTCCCGAATTCGATGCGCTGCTCTCGATGATCCCCGCGGCTTTCTTCAAAAGCATCGGTTACACCGCTGTGGCACACCTGCTCGGTGGTGGGCTCACAGGCTTCACCCAAACCGCACCCGAAGACACCGCAAAATGGAAACCCCCACAGGGAGGGATGGTACTTGCTATAGATATTGAATCTGTCGTTCCGTTCGATGTGTTCCGCGCAGAAGTTGATCGCATGGTACACGATGTCCGTGAAACTTACGAACCGATGCCGGGAACTGACAAGGCGTTACTACCGGGTGCTATCGAAATAGAGCGGACCGAACAGCATCGTCGTGAAGGTATCCGTTACGGTGAAATGGAACAAGAATCCGCACGCGAGGTTAGTGAACGCTTAGGCGTGCCATTGCCATGGGACGAATAACTTTATGATAATTCCCTTGCTTTTTTTGCCAAAATGTTGCATACTTTCTTATAGGATTTTTGGATATCCCAAGATAGCCTATCTTTGTATGACATTGCCAAAACATGTATGCCAGTAGCAGCAGCGACACTCAGCAGAAAATCGTGAGAAACCGAAAACTGAATGGCTCTCGGATAGGGTGCTTGGTATACTATTTTTTTGCTTTGAACTTTATACTTTACTAACTTTACTAAGGAGTTTCGTTATGCACACGCATATAAAAACCAACTTTTTGTTTTACACATTTACGTTGTTTCTATGCTTCAATTTCTTTTTCCTAATGAACACCGATGCACAAGACGATGGTGCACTTATTACCGCGTCCGCCAGTGACAACTACACATTTGAGACGATCGACGTTCCAAGTGTAGATTTTTTAGCACTCACAGCAAGTAGTGACTTTGAGGATTACGCCGGCTACACAAAAAGTGCCGATGGTGAAAAAGAGGTCGCCTTTACCCTCATTGATGGCGTTTTTACCATCTATGATTTTCCTGGATCACAGAACACTTATTTCTTCGCGCTCGCTAATAACGGCAACGCTGCCGGACATTACCAAGATAGCGACGGTCTTTTCCACGGGATCGTCTTGGAAAATGGTGAGTTGCGGGAATACAATTTTCCGGATGCCGTCCAGACGGAGATCTATGGTATTAGTGACGCGACAGGGAAACTGACGGGTAATTTCACAGATGCCTCTGGCGTGCGCCGTGGATTCTCAGGGGCTGAAATCATTGAGGTACCCGGGGCATCGGAAACTTATGCCGATTTTGTGAATTCGAGCGGCGGTATGGTCGGCAGCTACGTAGATGCTGACGGTCTATATCAACCTTATGTGCGCACCCCGACGGGCAGGTTTGTATCTCTCGACCTTTCACAAGCCGCGAATCTGGAATACTTTTTTGTCCACGGTATCAACGATGCAAGGGTTGTCGTTGCCCGAACCAAACGGATAGATGATCTCCCAGGCACCCTTGTCGGCACATTCCAAAAGGGGTTACAGAGATTTAAGGTGCCGGACAGCGTTAGCACGGAAGGCTATAATATTAATCAGGACGGCTCTATCGTCGGAAACTATAAATCAGCGGATGGCAAAACACACGGGTTTATTGCCAGACCCATAACGGATACCGCTACGCAAGTTGATGATCAATCCACTCCGACACCCGACAACCTCAACTATACGTTTGAGAGTATTGATGTGCCGGGTGTAGACTTTTTAGCGGTGACGGCGAGTTCTGACTTTGAAGATTACGCCGATTATACAAAAAGTGCAGATGGTGAAACAGAAGTCGCCTTTACGCTCATTGATGGCGTTTTTACCACCTACGATTTCCCGGGCTCACAGAAAACTCACTTTTATGCCCTCGGTAATGATGGACAAGCCGCCGGACACTACCAAGATAGCGATGGACGCTACCATGGGGTCGTCTTAGAAAATGGTGAGTTCCAGCAATACGATTTTCCGGGTGCCGTCGAAACGCAGATATACGGTATCAGCGATGCAACGGGAGCACTGACAGGTAATTTTACGGACGCTTCTGGCGTGCGACGCGGATTTTCAGGAGACGAAATAGTTGAGTTTCCAGAAGCATCAGCAACTTATGCCGATTTCATAAACGCGAGCGGTCGGATGGTAGGTAGTTACGTAGATGCTGACGGTCTATATCATCCTTATGTCCATAACCCAGATGGCAGGTTCATATCTCTTGACCTTCCACAAGCCGAACAGTTTGAATACTTTTTTGTCCACGGTATCAACGATGTCGGCACGCTCGTTGGGAGATCCAAACGTTTAGCGGATGTCCCGCGCACTTCTGTCGGTTCACTCCAGCACGGGTTGCGTCCATTACTGTTTCCGGGTAGCGTTAGCACGGAAGGGTGGAATATCAATCAGGACGGCTCTGTCGTTGGACACTACGACTCACCCGATGGACGCAGACACGGATTTATCGCAAAACCCGTTGATGCGGCAGTAAGCACGCATTTTGGCAACACCTACACCGTTACGCTCTCTAAAGGTCTAAACATGCTTTCTGTGCCATTGGCACCTCCAAAACCGATGACTGCCAAGTCGCTGGTCGCCATGACAGGCGCAACAACTATCATCACGCTTGATGCCGCAAAACAGCATTTTGTCGCATGGACACCCGGCGCACCTAATGACGGTTTCCCAATTGAAGGTGGACAAGGCTACATCGTCAATGTCCCAGAAACCCGAAACTTCGCTTTCGTCGGCGCACCTTGGACGGATCCAACCGAGGCGGCTGCAGCATCACCTGCTATATCTACAGAGATAGCACAGGAAGCCTGGGCATTCGTTGTCAGCGGACACTTGCAAGGGAAACCCGCTTTTGACGGCTACACCGTAAGCGTCCGAAACCTGAGAACAAATAGCATCATAACCGCTGCGGTGCAAGGCGATTACTTCGCTGCGGCAACTGCCGATCTGAGGCGGCAGAGCGTCGTTCAGGTTGGAGACGTGGTTGAATTGCGCGTCATCGGTCCCGATGGCAACTTTGAATCACAACCCCTCAGTTTTACAGTGACCCCTGAGAACATCGCAAATGCCGTGTTGTCCCTCAGACTTGATGAGATTGGTAGACCGCATCAGAATCTCCTGTTGCAGAACTATCCGAACCCGTTTAACCCGGAGACGTGGATTCCCTATCAACTCGCGGAAGATACTTCTGTATCGGTATCCATTTACGATACAACGGGTAAATTGGTTCGCACACTTTCGCTCGGTTTTCAATCCGCAGGTTTCTATAACAGTCGCGAGCGTGCTGCGTATTGGGATGGACGCAATACCCTTGGGGAACGCGTTGCGAGTGGTATCTATTTTTACCAGTTGACGACACCCTCGTTCCAGCAAACACGCCGACTTGTCATTGTAAAGTAGCGTCAATCCGTAGCTTACAAGTGTCACAGTTATGCTCTCGGTGTAACTGTGACACTCCCTTAAACCTAAAAAAGACGTACGAATCCCAACCGACCCAATTCCCTCCCTTGCTGTAAGCAACAACCCGCTTATCCTTTAGAAATAAATAGTAGGCAACACCACAGAAAAGTGCTATAATATTTATAAAGGATACCTTTTGGTATCGGTTTGGATAGTCCACTTCAACAAAACCGTTTATTGACGGTTTCCGAATGCACGTTTAAAAAGGATAACCCATGAATCACCATATAAAAATGAAATTTTTCTTGTCTATATGTCTAATTATCTGCTTCATAAGTCATACCGTTGCACAAGTTAGCACCGAAACACCGATTGCAGATTACACCTTTGAGACGATTGAAGTCCCAGGCGTCGATTTTCTGGAGGTGAGTGCAAGCAACGACTTCGGAGACTACGCAGGGAACACCCGGAGTCCTGACGGAAAGAAAACCATCGGCTTCACATTGATAGACGGTGTTTTCACTACATACGATTTTCCGGGTTCCCTCAACACCTTTTTCTATGCACTCGACAACGCTGGAAAAGCAGCCGGACACTACAAAGATATAGATGGACTTTACCACGGTGTTATCCTGAAAGATGGCGAACTCCGCCAATACGATTTCCCCGGTGCAGCCGAAACCCACATCTACGGGCTTAGTGACGAAACAGGGGCACTGAGTGGTAACATCGTCGATGAAACCGGTGTCACCCATGCCTTCTCAGGGGATATGACAATTACATTCCCTGGTGCAGTCAACACTTATGGGGACTTCGTCAACGCCGCAGGGGCTGTCGTCGGCAGCTACGTGGATGCCGATGGAATACCGCATGGGTTCATACGTAACCCCGACGGTAGTTTCACCACTATTGACCTTCCAAAAATGCCGAATCTTGAATTCCTATTTGTGAACACCATTACCGATTTCGGTGTTATCGGTTTCAGGGCAAAAGCTGTAAATGATATTCTCCGGTCCTATATCCTCCTGCCAGATGGCACCCTCTATGAAGTGCGGCTCCCAGGCAGTATTAGCACGGTCGTCCGAAATGTTAATCAGGATGGAAGTATTATCGGCTATTATGACTTAGCAGACGGACGCAGGCTCGGATTCATCGGCAGACCGACACCACAACCTGGCGGAGAAGATTTTGGCAGTATTTTCTCTATGCACCTCTCTAAAGGTTTGAACATGTTGTCTGTACCGTTGAAACCGACTGTCCACATGACAGCGCGTTCACTTGCAGTAAAGATAGACGCGACAACGGTCATTACGCTTGATCCTGCAACCCAGCAGTTTGTAGCATGGACACCCAATGCACCCGACGACGGATTTCCAATCGAAGGGGCAAAAGGATATATCGCCAATTTACCAGAGGCGCGCGACGTTGTCTTTACCGGCACAGCGTGGATGTACCAGACGCAGAGTGCTGCTGCACCCCTTGTAATCCGCCATCAGGCATGGGCATTCGTTGTTAGTGGGTATTTAGAAGGTAGGCAGCACCTTGACGGATACCTCGTCACAGTCCGAAACCTCCGAACCGGTGCCCTGATGGAAACTCGGGTCCGCGATAGTTACTTCGCCGCTGCCACTGCTGATCTTAATCGTCGCAGTGTCGTCGAGTTGGGGGATACCTTGGCATTAACCGTGAGCGATACACATGGAAATATCGTCTCAGAAAAATTTATTTTCACCGTGAACGCTACCGACCTTGCAAATGCTGTTTTAAATGTGACACTTGACGGCATCGGTGTCCCGAAACAGAGTCTGCTCTTACAGAACTACCCGAACCCGTTCAACCCTGAGACATGGATTCCCTATCGCCTTGCAGAAGCAGGTCCGGTGTCGCTATCCATCTACAATGCAACAGGTGAACGCATCCGAACGCTCTCGCTCGGCTATCAGTCGGCAGGCTTTTACCAGAATCAAGGTCGCGCAGCTTATTGGGATGGACGTAATGCGTTGAGTGAACCTGTGGCAAGTGGTGTCTATTTCTATCAATTGGTAACGCCATCTTTCCAGCAGACACGGCGAATGCTTATTTTAAAGTAGGATTAACAGCAATAACGTAGGCAACTTTGAGAGTGCACCAGACGAACTTAGACGAGGATAATTCATTATACGCGGCATTCTTGTACCGCAAACTGTTAGTTTGCGTGCCTAAGCCAGGTGTCTACACTACTGCGATCTTCTCTGTTTGTACCGCAAACTGTTAGTTTGCGTACCCATACAGGTTATCTAACAAATCGCATGATTTATGAACCATCGCCAATTAAACAATGCAGTATAAATGCGCCAAATGTAACAATACATATCAAATCTCACCATTACGCTACTCCTGTGATTGTGGAAACGCGCTAAATTTGGTCAGGGATTCGTACATTTATCCGAACCCACAGGTCCCTGCAGCGCTGTCCCTGTGGCGGTACCGCGAGGCACTCCCGATTGATGCAGAGACAGAGATTGTCACACTCGGTGAAGGTATGACCCCGTTGGTTCCACTCGATGCTGACAGACCTGAACACCTCGTCAAACTGGACTACCTCTGCCCAACGGGTTCCTACAAAGACCGGGGAGCAGCTGTCCTACTCACGCATCTCAAGGCACTCGGAGTCGAGACAGTGGTCGAAGATTCATCGGGCAATGCGGGTGCGGCAATCGCGGCATACAGCGCAAGAGCAGGCATCCGATGCACCATCTACTGCCCAGCGTCGACTTCAAAAGGGAAACTGAGGCAGATTTCTGCCTACGGTGCCGAGTTAAAACTCGTGGAAGGAAACCGAATGGCGACAACGGAAGCCGTAAAACTCGCTGCGGAGACGACGTGCTATGCCTCCCATAATTGGCATCCCTTTTTCTTGGAAGGTACGAAAACACTGGCGTATGAAATCGTCGAACAACTCGGTGGGCGTGCGCCTACCCATGTCTTATGTCCTGTCGGGTTCGGGAGTATCTATCTCGGACTCTACATCGGATTCCGTGAATTGCAGGCACAAGGGGTCATTGATAGTGTCCCACGACTCCTCGGCGTTCAGCCCGATGTCTGCTGCCCGATCTACAACGCCTACCTTAAAAACACAACGTCTATTTCAAGAATGAAACAAACTGGAGAAACGCTTGCCGAAGGTATCACCGCAGAACTCCCTATCCGAGGCGACATCATCTTGGAAGCACTTCGCTCGACGAATGGGGCGTTTACTACAGTTGACGACGTAGATGTCAAATCAGGAATAAAAACACTGGCAACCAAAGGGATTTATGTCGAACCTACGTCGGCTGTCGTTGTCGAAGCGTATAAAAAGTTCCAACAGGCAAATATCATTCAAAGTGGTGATTTGACAGTCTCGATTCTCACAGGCATCGGTTTAAAGGCAACAAGCACGCTAAAGGCGTAATTTAAGTTGACTTTTGAAATGGGTCGGTGCTAAACTTAATAGAACCGACGCACTTTATAGTAGATTCCGTAAATACTTTTACAGCCTCAGCTACCGCTGGTAGGTGCGGTTTCCTAACCGCACCGATGTGAAGTGTGAAATTAATTCTAAAATCTACTATAAGAAACCTGCGCGGGCACTGCGACAGTATAAGGAATGTGTATGCCAGAGAAAAGGAGCGAGAATCAGAAACGAGAATCTATTTTTACCGTCCGTGATGCCGAATCTGCTGTCGTTACCTATACGATTTTATTGTTCATCTACATTGTGGGGATATGCGTTTACAAATGGATCACGGGTTGGAATGGCACCTTGGCTGTGCTGAGCGCGTTAGATACGAATTATCAGCGATTTAACAAGGGCGCAGTGGCGTGGATTGTCTGTAAAGAAGGAGTTGATATTATGTTACGGCGTTATAACGAATGGCGTGTTGAGCATGCACAAAACCTTGAAAAAGCCAGAGCCGAAGGCATTGCTGAAGGTGTAGAAAAAGGCATTGCTGAAGGTGTAGAAAAAGGCATTGCTGAAGGTGTAGAAAAAGGCATTGCCGAAGGCAAAGCTGAACTATATCAAGAGATAATGTCATGGAATGCCCGCCGATTGGAAGCCGAAGCGAAAGGCCTCCCATTCGACGAACCGATCCCAGGAAATGGTACGACTCCTCCCTCCAAAAATGACTAAATCCTGCCTACTTCGCTGGTCAATTGGTTCATCCTACTCTTATGGCATCCGGATAAAATATTATGACCACAGAAAACAGACCTGACTTCATCCGGTTAATTACGGTGTGTGCGCTTGTGCTCGTTTTTATTTTAGTGATTGGTGCACTACGCGCACGCGAACAGCCGTTCTTTCGGATTGGTGCTACCAAGATAGATCAAGAAACACTTCCTGATACAGTAAAACGGCGCGACGAACTTCAAAATGATCGATGGCACAACGGTTTTCGACTCCTTCGTTATTGGTGGATAGGCGGCGCAGCTGTCTACGTCGCAGAGATGGACCGAACAGCGGAAGACCTGCAATTCAGTGTTGAACTCACTAATAACCAAATCTTAGGTCGCGAAACTGTCACGGGTGTTACAAGACGACTTATGAACAGAGACGTGCTTCCGCTGGCAGGCGTTAATGGGAGCTTCGGCATCCGAGAAGACAATCGGGGACGCGGGGGCATGATGTTTAATTTGCATATCCAAAACGGTGAACTCGTCAGCATTCCGATCCTTCTCGATAGATGGGGGTACTCACCACCATCTCCATGGGGTGAAACAAGTTTCGGCGTTACCCCCGACGGTGAGTTTCTTATGGATGCGGTTCAGTTAAACGGCAAACTGCGTATGGAAAACGGTGCCTCCGACCCGCTTTCGATCAACGCAATTAACCAAATCTGTGATTCGGTGTGTCCTGTGGTGCTGTTCACGCCCCGCTTTGGACGGAGGACCTTAACACGCCGGGCCTATGAATTCACACTTAGACAGATTAAACTTCCGCTGACCGGAAAATATAAAAGCAGATTCGTGGTCACCGCTGTGAATCCGCGCGGCAATAGCACCATCCCATCTGATGGGGTCGTTCTCGCAATTGAACCACACTTGGCACGCGACTGGGAAAACAAAATCAGAAAATCCACAGCAGGAACACTGGAAATTGCCCTTACACCCAGAAAATGGCAAAGCGTTCAGCACGGAGTCGGTGGAAACCTACGACTTGTCCGAAACGGCAAGGTTGAACCCGAACTCATGGCGTTTGGGAAGTCAAGAGGGGGGACTGCCTATCGACACCGTAACGGCGCGTCCCGCCACCCACGCAGTGCCCTCGGATTCAACGACGAAAAACTTTTCCTCATTGCTATTGACGGTAGACAACACGGCTACAGTATGGGGATGACGCTCTACGATATGGGGAAGTTCTTCAGTGAACTCGGCATCAAACATGCCATCAATTTCGACGGCGGAAGCTCCTCAACACTTTGGGCATTAGGACGCGTCGCGAACAGCCCAGCACACGGCTATGAACGCCGTATCTTCAATGTTGCAATGATTCGGACCAGAGATAAACAATCACAATGATACCACGATCATATCTCCTCGTACCTATGTTGCTAATG
This sequence comes from Candidatus Poribacteria bacterium, assembly GCA_028820845.1. NCBI lineage: Bacteria > Candidatus Poribacteria > Candidatus Poribacteria bacterium. The sequence goes on along the minus strand of JAPPII010000109.1, from coordinate 3,581 downwards.
CTGGCGTGTTCAAACAGAAATAACCCGCGTGCCGTCAGTGAAGATTTTATCTACAACTATTACCAGCACGCCAACCAAGAAGCATCACTTAAACTCAGCCACGGACTTGCGGCAGAGAAACTCGAAGACGAAATCGCTCGTGTCCGTGAAGTCCGCGGACCCGGGGAACAGGTCGAGGAAATGCCAAAGATGGAATATGAACTCATCGGTAAAGAAGAAGGTTCGACACACGTCCTATTCAATTATAAACTGACCATCAAAAGCCGAGGCGGCACAACAACACACACGCGAAATATCGTTATTAACACCGAACAAATTGATGGACAATGGAAAGTCGTCAACTTTGATGAGTATTAATACGTAGGACTTACGCAAGCTGCTCTTTTGTAGCATAACCTGTTAGGTTGTGCCAACTGCAACTCTACAAAAAACAGGACTGTCTTCTGGAGATTTACAATGCAAACGGGAAAAGTTGCTGTCTTCACACAAGCACACACACCGATGGAATTTCGCGAATACCCGATTCCATCTGTCACGGCGGACGATATGCTCGTCCGAATCCGTATGGCGAATATCTGCGGTTCCGACCTACACTTTTGGCGCGGACGCGGACCCAAAATCGAGAGCGGCATCCCGCAAGTCCTCGGACACGAAATGATTGGCACGATTGAAGCCATGGGACGCAACATCTCAACCGATAGCACCGGACAACCCTTAACCGAAGGGGACCGTATCGCTTACTCCTATTACAAGCCGTGCCAACGCTGCTGGATGTGCCTCAACGGAAAACCCGGATGCCCAGACCGCTATCGAGATTGGCTCGGTGTCTCCAGCGAACAACCCCCGCACTTCCACGGGGCTTATGGCGAATACTACTATATGAAACGCGGGCATTGGGTTTTCAAAGTCCCTGATGAACTCTCAGACGCACTCGTGTCCCCAATCAACTGTGCCTTGTCCGAAGTTATTTACGGTCTCAATCAGATTGGTATCACGCTCGGCGATACTGTCGTCATTCAAGGTGCAGGTGGACTCGGACTCTACGCAACTGCCGTCGCCAGAGAGATGGGTGCCGGGAAGATTATCGTACTCGACCGCTTGCCTGCGCGCCTCACACTCGCACGGGAATTTGGTGCCGACGAAACACTCAACGTCGATGAGATTGATATGAGTGCACGCGTCGAGTTCGTGCTTGACCAGACAGATGGTATCGGGGCAGACTTAGTCGCCGAGTTCGTCGGCTCCCCGCGCGTGCTCGCTGAAGGCATAGATATGCTCCGATGGGGTGGACGCTACCTTTGGATCGGCAACATTAATCTCGGATTCCCGACAGAGATTGATCCGGGAAACATCGTCCGGTGTAGCAAAGCGATTCGCGGCGTGATTGTCTACGAACCGTGGGTCATCCCGCGCGCCCTCGATTTTCTATGCCGAACACGCGACAGGTATCCCTTCCACAAAATCATCTCCGATACCTTCCCATTTAGCGACATCAACGAAGCCTTCTCTTACGCCGATAGTGGAGAGGCAATCCGGGTTGGATTGGAATTTGAAGAATAAAACCGCTGCTTCCGTCTACATTCATATCCCATTTTGCGCGACGAAATGCTATTACTGCGCCTTCAATACCTATACTTTCCATAAAGAACAGGCAAAAGCATACCTACAGGCACTCCAAACAGAAATGGAACTATATACCTCGGAAGCCGACGCACTCCAAACGATTTTCATAGGCGGTGGCACCCCCTCTATTCTCTCCGCAAACGCCTTGGCACAACTATTCGCCGATATACACCAGAATTTCGGTATAACCCCCAACGCTGAAATCACTGTTGAGTGTAATCCAGGAACTATTGATGCCGAAAAGCTTAGTGTCATGCGCGAAAACGGGGTCAATCGACTCAGTTTCGGTCTACAGGCGATGCAGGACGAAACCTTAAAACAGTTGGGCAGAATCCACACCATCTCGGAATTTATGGAGAGTTATCATCTCGCACGTGAACACGGCTTTGAGAACATCAACATCGACCTCATCTTCGCACTCCCCGAACAAACCATGGCAGCGTGGCATCATACCCTAAACGAAGTCATCGCACTTGAACCCGAACACATCTCAGCCTATAACCTCGTCATGGAGGCGGAAACCCCATTTTATGAACAGTGGCAAGCCGGAGAACTCCACCTCCCCTCCGAGGACACCGAAGCCGATATGTTCCAATACACAATCAAAACATTGAAGGCGTACGGATACACGCATTATGAGATCTGCAACTTCGCCAGACCGAACCACTTTGCAAAACACAATCTCGTCTATTGGAACAATCAACCCTGTATCGGACTCGGTGCAGGGGCATGCGGCTATGTCAATGGGACCCGTTATACCAATATCCGAGGCATTGCACCTTACATCAAAGCACTCTCCAAACGCAGCAAACCCATCGCCGATACCGAACGCTTGACAGGAAACGCTGAAAAGGCAGAAACCCTCATGCTCGCCCTCCGTAAGCGAGAAGGCATCTCTCTCGAAGCCTACCGAAACCGTTTCGGTGAAGAAATAGAAACCGCATTTGGGCGCATCCTCAAGAAATGGATAGATACAGAATTACTGGAACGCACACCCACGCATCTCCGCCTCACCGCCCGCGGCCTTTTCCTCGCAAACGAGGTTTTTGTGGAATTGATGTAACCTTTTTTACTCGAGCGGCGGGATCGGGAGTTTCAGAGACGTGCAAACGGCTTGACGCACCGCCTCACATACACGTATCGCATGCCGTGTATTGTCAGCGGTTGCTGAGTCTCCGGGGTAACGAGACTCCACTGCATACTCCGTTATTATCTTAAAGTCAGGCTGCCACTGCGTCCAAGCCGGCAGCGTTGGCACAATCAACGCCAGTAATTCTTCAAGGTTATGTGTTCTCGGAACTGGCAGGTTCGCCTCTTGGAGCCAGGCTTTCAAATATTTTTCAATACACTGCTGAGCATGGAAACAGATAATATTATAGAGTTGCGGATTCGTTGTTGGCAGGAGTTTCTGCGTCGCAATATAATCGCCTTCAGCTCTCTCCACCCACTCCAGCGTCAATGGATTCATGCAAGCCTTCTCCTTTTCGAGAACATCGGTTCCGTAAGGCGGGAGGGGTCGGTTTTTGATATGAGCGTGCGTCTGGGCACTATGAAGTAGCTCCCCTTTTTCGGTAATCTCGCGAAGAAACCAATCGTTGTATGAAACCCGATATGCGATCTCCGCGGGCGAACGGACCAAGATGTCGAAGCGAGACGGAATCCGGTGACGGATTTCCACTGCCTTGTTGCGAAACTCGGACTTTGGCACGTCCATCACGACGAGCAGATCCACATCCGAGTCGTCTGTTGGCGTGCCATACGCATAGGAGCCGAAGAGGATCACTTGCAACGGCGCGAACTCGCGGACAATGGTGTTACATGTGGTTTGGATGTCTTGGCGGGTAACCATGCGAGTCCTCCTTTTTATACGAGTATAGCACATTTCGTGATGGCCGTCAAAAAAATACGCAATAAGTAGTTTTGGACATAGGCAATTTCAGTTTTCTTAATGTTATCAC
>JAPPII010000108.1 GCA_028820845.1 Candidatus Poribacteria bacterium | reverse complement strand
TTTACCAAGTTATACGCAAAATGTCAATAACTTCTAAATGTAAACAATACCTATACAATTTTTGGGAAAAATTGTCAAGCACTAAATTTTATTAAGTCCAAAACGACTAATTCCGAAATATTTTATACATCGTCATATTGCTTCCGCTACAGGAAAACCGTGTTGTGCAAGTTCGGTAGATACGGAGGTCCAGACAGCGCGTGCGTGTTCAACAGCCGTGGATGCGTCTGTTTCCGTGGCTTCTCGACCGTCCTCTCGGTAGCGGGCTTCAATTGCCCATCTGTTTAGGCCCCTCAAGTTTGGCAGCGCGGTTTTGAGTTGCCAACGCTCAGGCAACAGATCCCGTAGCACATTCAAGTCATGCGTTCTCCGAAAATCGATCTGTAAGAAAATTAATGCTGCTTTTAGTGCCTTTTCAGCGGCTTGGTGCGCGTGCCAACAGACTTGGCGCGGGGGCACGTGTGGATGCCCTAAAAGGGTTTCGGCTGTTGTTAAGTCTTCCTCCGCGTGGCGGAGCCAGCGGGCAGTATCTGCGAGTCGATCCGTCGTTTGCATAGCAAACTTTACCTCCTTGTTAGGTATACCACGACGTGCGGCTGCGCCCCGACTCTTCCAAAGAATTTTACCCTCTTGTTGGGCATACCGCAGCACCGAGCCGATCCGCGTGCGACTGCGTTCTAACTTTTCCGGTGTTGATACAATGATGTCCTTTGCCACGGGTATGTCAGATAGTGCGCGATCAATGTCAATGGCAATTTTCCGTTTATCCGTGAGCTCCGCGAAAACTACGAGCAGATCTATGTCGCTATCCCGATCTACGTCCCCTCGTGCCTGTGAACCGAAGAGGATAATCTGCAGCGAGTCAAATTCACGCACAATGCGCTCTGTTATGGTTGAGACGAATTCGTTATTCATTTTTTTCGTCCAATTTCCATCCAAGCAGGAATTTCACTATCACCTTATAGTATATCACCTATTGCGGTTGATTTCAATCGGTTTTGTGAGGCCTTTGCGTGAAAATAGTTTTGACTTAATTCAAAAAATGCGCGATAATATAATACATGCAAATCGGAATCAATGGACAATTGAATGTCTCTGATAAATGCCTTAATTGCCTTGATACAGAAGTATAACCGGAGTAAACGATGGGAAAAGCGTGAGATTCTCATCTTAGAAAAGACAAAATAATAAAAAAAGATGACTTATGGCGATATTTTATCGCGGGGCAGGCATCGGTACTTATTGGCATCTCAACAACCCCTTAGAGCGAGGTTTCATTGCAAGGAGCCCCGGGATGGAATCTACAACAACTCGGTTGATGGATCATATTGCAAGAAGCACTGTTAACAGTCCATTTATTTCTCTCACGCGTTCGTACGGAGTGGCTTGGCACTATGCAATGTCAAGTAGTACACGGCCCCCTACATCAAGTCAGCCTGCTTATGTCCATGAAATCGAGATTCAGGAGCCGCTGCCACGTGGATTAAAACTTCTTGATCCAGTTAAGGAGGTCGTACAGACGCTAGCGCTGCCGACAGAACCGGGACCGCCCTACCAGCACGATGGACTGCCTAGCTTCTTGATAGGCATCGTTGATCCCGGAAATATGGAACATTTTCTGGCACAACGCGCAATGCAGCCCCCCACAAGTGAAGGCATTCCGCGCACACCGAACCTAACAATTGAATTAGAGACACTTGTGCGTGCATTACGAGATTCCGAAATTCTTGTGCATGGGATCATTCCGGCAACTTGTGTAAAGAATAGTTTTGATGTTTATCCAGAGTTGCAACTTTCAGAATGAAAAGGAACCTCTCATGAAACATATTGTTGATACCGTTAACAAGATGAATCTCACAATTAAGCCGCTTGAGTTAGCAGGACGGGTGCCCTTTACCGACTCTATTGAACTCCTTCGCGTAGAATTGCAATATCAAGATGGGTATGGACCGCTTTTTATGGGACGGGTTCGATACGCCCTTGAGGGTGTTGAGCAAGAGGATGGCTTCCCTCTTGACCTACACAAAGGTGCATTCATCGCGACTGTCCCTATCCAAGAGGCAGGATTAGAAGAAAAACTTCAGGAAATTGGACCCGAAATTGCCAAGATTGTATACGAAGATTTAGCAGAAGAGCGACGCGCGCTCGCCTGAAAGGAATCTACTTTTAGCCCGGCGGCTCTGCCCGAGCAAGCAGTTCACTAAGGACGCGATGAAATGGGGTTGCAAACGCCGGGCTTCGGCGCGTGACATCTCGTCACGGATGCTGCCCAGTTGAGTGGTGTCAATCGTTCCATGTATCAGGACATGTTGCTCAATCAAACTTCGTAGGTGATTTAAATCCAGAGCGGTGTCGATAACTTCTGTCAGTCGTGCTTTAACTTCAGGTTCTTCAGCGAGCAGTCAATAACGAGTGTGTAAAGTTTTTGAAACTAAATCCTTAAGTATATAAATCACCAACACATTTTAACTTGACATAAGTTAGCAAATAGCGTATAATATATCATAAGACTTTCCAAAGAGGTGAATATTGTATCTCACGACAAAATACTGGCGCGGAAACCGACACAAACATTTTCAACAGACTACAGAAGTTTTTTACTAACTGTTAACCGCTGACCGCTGAGAGTAGAGCGCAGCGGAACGCCCTGACCGCTGACCGCTAACTCAAAAATGTTACACTTTTCGCAAAATTGCGTTTTTTACACAAGAGAAAAAATAGGAAATTAAACATCAACAAACCCTTACGGTGACTGGGTTCTATAACGTTACAGGCAACACACCAAATGGGACATAGGTGTAACATTTAGTGTAACATTTTTAACGAAAATTGATTAAGATATGCCGTTACGTTAATTGATTAAAATATACTGTTCCGTTAACCAATATTCACCTCCGTATGATCCCGTCAATTTTTGAATCCTGCAAATCCTGATTCAGACCGAGAAAAAAGCGATCTAAAGTGCCTAAAGTTGAAAGGTAATCCTAACGACCCAACAACTTTCCAACTTTAGCACACTTGCAAACTTTCTTGCGCTGACTGCTAACTCCCCTTGATTATCTTATTGCTTTAACGCGCGGATTTATGCTAATATACTCTCGTGAATCTAAAAACTCTTTTTACACAACTTCAAGGCAAACGGGTGATGATTATTGGCGACATCATCGTGGATGAATATATCTGGGGTGATGTGACTCGGATTTCGCCTGAGGCACCTGTGCCAGTCTTTGAAACGTCCACCGAGACGAGCAGTTGCGGAGGGGCGGCGAATGTCGCCCAGAATGTCGCAAGCCTTGGCGGGGACGCGGCGCTTGTCGGTGTAATCGGGTCAGACAGAACCGGTGAAAAGTTAATCCAGATGGCTACCGAAATGAATCTGGGTATTGCTGGAGTCTGTATTGATTCCGAACGACCAACAAGCACGAAGACCCGTGTAATTGCCCGCGCTGCTACTTCAACTTTCGCTGAGGGAAAGCAGGAACCCGGACAACATCTACTTCGCATTGATAGGGAGTCTAAGCAAAAAATTTCTACCCGATTGTCAGAGCATCTGTTAGCTGAAGTGGGCTCTCAATTGCCAGCAAGTGATGCCGTTGTTTTTGCTGACTACGATAAGGGGGTTGTGAATGCGCAACTTATCAAGGAAGTGGTGAAACAGGCACAATTTTACAATGTGCCGGTCGTCGTCGATCCAAAGCGCGATAATTTCTGGTATTATGAGGGTGTCACCGCGCTGACACCGAATCATAAAGAAGCCAGTGCCGCTGTTCATGAAGAAATTACCGAGATAGCAGACCTGATTACTGTTGGAGAGAAAATTTTGGATCAGTTATCGCTTGGGGCGTTGTTAATTACACGTGATGCCGACGGAATGTCTCTGTTTCAGCGAGAAACCGACGGGAGCCTGCAAGTGAAGCATCTACCCCCTTATTCCAGCGTTGTAACGGATGTGACAGGCGCGGGGGACACTGTTGTTGCAGTATTCACGCTTGCCCTTGCCGCAGGAGCCGAATTTCATAGGGCTGCAGTATTGTCCAGTCTCGCGAGTGGGATTGTTGTCGGAAAAATGGGGTGTGCAACCGTCACATCAGAGGAACTCCACCAGGCAATTAGTGAATTCCACAGTTGCGTGGTCCCTCTTATGTAGCGCAAACTATTAGTTTGCGTAGTAATACCAATTCTAATTGATAATTCCTCTTAAAAGGTTGGCTATTTTTCAGCACTGCTCGGTGCGGTTAGAAACCGCACCTACCGGGTGTGACGTGAGTGGGTTCGGTTAATGCGAGATAAACTTTTAGAAATGGTATAAGTATCTACAGTTGCGTGGTCCCTCTTATGTAGCGCAAACTGTTAGTTTGCGTGGCAAGGGCTGACATGAGGTCTTATTATAAGAATGAAAACTGTCTTTCTTGATCGAGATGGCGTTATCAATCGGAACCCTCCAAATATGGGTTACGTCCGGAAGTGGATAGACTTCTCCTTTATTCCAAGTGCCCGTAGCGCAATTCAACAACTGACACAAAGCGGGTATCGCATCTTTGTCGTAACCAATCAAGCAGGGATTGGCAGAGGCCTTTATTCGGAGGAGGACCTGAAGGATATTCATTCTCGAATGATTGCCGAGATCGCAAGAGCAGGTGGAGAAATCGACGCTGTTTATTACTGCCCGCATCATCCTGATGCCGGTTGCGAATGTCGAAAACCGAAACCCGGCATGCTAAAGCGTGCTGCACAAGAACATAATATTGATCTCTCAAGCGCATATTTCATTGGCGATGTACTTACAGATATTCAGGCGGGTAGGCGTGCTGGGACCACAACATGCCTTGTCTTAACCGGACTTGGGCAAGAGAGTTACCACGATTACATTAATGCTAAGTATGATCAGTATGGGAATAAAGAGGAGTGCTCCCCAGACAAGATATTCACGAACCTTTACGCAGCAACACGCTGGCTCCGGTTTTTTAACACTTAGGACTTACGCAGGATGCTTTGGGCATAACTTGTTAGGTTGTACTACAGACCGCCTGCGTTTTTTGGATGACCCCTCTCTCAAGACGCTGGCGATGATCAAAATCGCGTAAGTCTTGTGCTTCTAAACATTACACCAAAACAGTAGCCTGCAACAACGGCGCAGGCGGGTCTACGCAAAAGCACGAGAGAGTCCGAACCCACCTGACCGACCCGCAAGGAAAATTAAAAAGATGATTCTTGAAAAAATAGAAAACCGGACTGCTCATGCGGGTGTTATCGGGCTCGGTTATGTCGGATTGCCGCTTATGGTTGCTATCGCGCGTGCCGGATTCCGAGTCACAGGTATCGATATTTGTCCACACAAAATAGCACAGTTGAAACGGGGCATATCGCATGTGCCAGATGTCACCAATGCCGTGCTCGGACCGCTTATTGCATCTGGACAGATACAAGTCACGACCGATGCCGCTGTGCTCCGTGAATTGGATACCGTCAACATCTGCGTGCCAACGCCTTTGCGTGAGAACCGAACGCCTGATATGCAGTTCATCACCGCCGCAGTCGAGCAAGTCGCACACCATTTACACACCGAGCAGCTAATCGTCCTTGAAAGCACCACCTACCCCGGTGCAACCGAAGAAATCGTCCTTCCAATCCTCAAAGCACATTTTAGAAAAACCGAAGATTCCCATCCCGCACAGGTAGGACGCGATTTCTATCTCGCTTTTTCACCCGAACGCATTGAGCCCGGAAATAGCACCTACTTCGTGACGAATACACCTAAAATTATCGGTGGTGTTACCCCACAATGCACCCATGTTGCCAAAACATTTTACGAGCAGTTCATCAACAAGACGCATACCGTCTCTTCCCCCCGAACCGCTGAGATGGTCAAGTTACTGGAGAACACGTTCAGAAGCGTCAATATCGGGCTTATCAATGAAATTGCCCTTATCTGTGACCGGATGGATCTGGATGTTTGGGAAGTCATTGATGCCGCTGCAACTAAACCTTTCGGCTTCATGCCGTTCTATCCGGGTCCCGGACTCGGTGGACACTGCATCCCTATTGATCCGCATTATCTCTCTTGGAAGGCGCGGATGTATGAATACCATGCACGTTTTATTGAACTTGCCAGCGAAATTAACAACGAGATGCCCAAATATGTAGTAGATAAGATTGTTCACGCCTTGAATCTTCAACGTAAGTCCGTTGAGGGTGCGCAATTATTAATCCTCGGTGTCGCCTATAAAAAAGATGTCAGCGACACTCGCGAATCGCCAGCACTCGAAGTAATTCGTTTAATTCTTGACAAAAAAGCAAAATTTCTGTATCATGACCCCTATGTAGAGACCTTGTCTCTTGATAAACAGAAAACCTATCGTTCGGAACCGTTGACAGCGGCTTTGATCCAAAATGCCGACTGTGTCGTCATTCTAACGGATCATAGTGCCATAAATTATAAGTGGCTTGTTGAACACGCCCAATTAGTCGTTGATACGCGCAACGCTACACACGCTGTGCAACATGGACGAGAAAAAATTATCAAAATTTAATTTCCTACATCCTTTGGAGCCCACGTACTTATGCCAAACTCAGATCTAAAATTGAAAATACGGCGAGATCAACTCACATGGTTCCTCGATCTGCTCTTAGATGAAAGAGAGGTCTTCCAATTGAGTGCTTCTGCCAGTATTGTGCCGGATTTTGACCGGTTATACGCATTGTCGAAGCGGGAGTTATTGGCAAGTCTGACGGATGCTTTTTTGCATCAAACTGGCGACCCCAAGATTGCTGTTGAGAGTGATGGGGCGTACGCACCAAGATCTCCTGAAAAAAATAGTGAGTCTTCAGTGGAAGAACTCGCGAGCCAGTTCTTTACCGAAAAGGCGCAAGGAGCGATCTCCCGAGTCGGTTACATGGAAGTCTCCGAAATCGAAACCTTTTTTAAAACATCTGAGGTGCTCATTGAAGCCGGTGATTTTGCCGAGATTGTCTGGGCACTCTTAACGGATAAACGTCGAGAAGTTGTTGAACACGGCTATCAACTCCTTAACAGAACTTATGAATCATTAGAAGAACCACACGTAAACGGACAGGAAACCCTACCGAACACAGAACAGTTGGAAGAAATTCAGCCACAGTATGTCTACGATGCGGAAGATGGCCGGCAGCAATCGGATGCTCCCGTTTCCGAAATTGCGCAGCTTGAACAACAATTGGCAAATTCCAAGGCGGATTATACTTCGCTGGAGCAGAGCCATGACCGGCTCGATCAACAGCGCAGTTTTTTATTACAAGAGAACAGAGGGTTGAAAAGCGAGGCGGATGCCTATCACGAGAACAACAAGCGTTTGAAAACACTTGAAGAGGAGAATCGTATTCTCCGTGAGCAAGTCGCACGCTATATTGATGAAACATCGGAACTTCAACAACTCGCTGAAGAGCGTGAGCTACTCATCGTTGAGAAGGGCCAATTAGCAGAAAAACTAAAAGAATATGAGCAAGTTAAGGCGGTGAAAGAGACTTTTACTGCCGACCTCAAATTGGTTGAAGAGGCGATCTATAAAGAGCATCAAGAACTTGAAGATTTTCAAAGAAGTTTAGACAACCATTTCGATACCTTGGAGAGTTGCCATCAAACGGCGCGGGGGGCACTGAACCAAATTCGTCAAACCCTTGCTTATTTGGATACACAAGAGCTTAACGCGAGTCAAAGACCTTACGGTATGACATCGGAACAACCGCGCGTCGGTGTTTTCGTCGATGTACAGAATATGTTTTATGCCGCTAAAGACCGGTTCGGACGCAGAGTTGATTATATCAAACTGCTCGATCTGATCGTCGGCCCCCGATACCTCATGGTCGCCTACGCTTATGTTGTTCAGATACCCGAAATCAACCAATCCAGTTTTCTTTCGCTCCTTGAACACAACGGTTATACGATTAAGAGCAAAGATCTACGCTTACGCGGTGACGGCTCGGCGAAAGGCGATTGGGATGTCGGGATTGCTGTAGATGTCGTTTCAATGCTCGGATCATTGGATGTCGTCATCTTAGCCAGCGGCGATGGCGACTTTTGCCCACTCGCTGAACTCATCAAGCAACAAGATAAACGGGTCGAAGTTGTCGCTTTTGAACACAATACCTCCATGGATCTACAACAAATCGCAGACCAATTCTTTCCAATCGGGGATGAATTGCTAATCTAACCGCAAAGAAGCGGCGTGATTACACAACTCATTCTTTCTACAATGCATTATTTTCTTCGTTCTCTATGGAACGCTATGAACACGCCTTCAAACCGCAGTTCTTTTCTATCACTTCCAATGTGTCTCATTCTCGCTATCCTTTCCATGTTTATGCGAATAGATGTAGCCAGCGCAGAATGGACGACTTCCCCAACGCAAAACCTACCCTTATGCACAGCACAAAACGAACAACATTTCCCTGTCCTTGTTCCCGATGGGAAAGACGGTGCGATCGTGGCGTGGAGCGATGCACGTAACGCGAATCGTGATATTTATGCCCAGCGCGTCAGTGCTACAGGCGATGTGCTCTGGAAAACCGACGGTGTCCCAATCTGCGATCTACCCTCATCACAGAGTTGGCCACTGATTGTTGGCGACACACAGGGGGGTGCCATTCTCGTTTGGGGTGATACGCGACACGGAAATCAAGACAGCTACGCACAGCGCATTGATGCCGACGGCAATAAACTCTGGGGGGCTGAGGGTATCCCTGTCTGTACACATCCAACGCTGCAAGATGATGTCAACGCTATCGCAGATGGAAAAGGTGGGGTGATTGTCGTATGGGAAGATTGGCGGAACGAGAATCAAGATATTTATGCCCAGAGAATTGATAGCACTGGAAAACCGTTATGGGAGACGAATGGTGTCCCCGTCTATAGTGGTGAGGGAGATCAATACGATCCGGTTCTCATTGCTGATGGGGAAGGCGGTGCTATTTTTGCATGGTGGGATATTAGCACCCCAGATTGGAACATTTTCGCACAGCGACTCTCAGCAGACGGAACGCCGCTGTGGAATTCTGGCACTGATGCCGAAACTGCGCCTATCCCCGTCTGTGTAGCACTGGGGAACCAGGGCGCGCCTGTTGCTGCCAGTGATGGAAATGGTGGGGTCTTCTTCGTCTGGTCGGATTACCGTAATGACCCGCAGTTTTATACGAGAGCACAGTTATACGCACAACGTATAACGGCGCAAGGGGAGGCGTTGTGGGAGAAAGATGGTATTCCGGTCTGTGAATTGCAGGTCAATCAGCAACAACCGCACTGCATCTCTGATGGAACTGGCGGTTTCATCGTGGCTTGGTGGGATGAACGAAATATTTTCGCTGACCTCTACGCACAACGTATTGACGCAAACGGTAAGGCACTCTGGGATGGTGAAGATGTTGACTTACAAAACGGGGTGCCTATATGCACTGAGGCGGGTGTCCAGAGGCTCCCGCAGCTCCTGCCTACTAATGATGCAGGCGTTATCGTCTATTGGCTCGACTATCGGGAGGACTTTGGGGATTCAACTGAGGATGCAATCTATGCCCAACGACTCGATGCTGACGGCAACCCGCTTTGGGAGATTGATGGTATCCCAGTCTGCAGTGCCCCGAAAGAGCAAATTAGTCCGAAAGCCGTGGCTACAGGTCTTGACGCAGCAATTATCGTCTGGAGCGATGCACGCGGTCCAGATTATGACATCTATATCCAACGCGTGCCATAGCAGACAAAATGTTGATTGAATTCTCCGACAATCTATGTCATAATAGATAGAGAAAAGGAGGACGAAAACATGTCAGACCAAGATTTCAGAGAACGGATGTTAAGCGCTATTGAAGATCTCAAACGCACAACTGAACGCATAGAAAACAGAATAGAACGCGTGGAAGACAGAATGGAAAAAATGAACGAGAGAATAAATAGTAGGTTAGCAGCCGTGGAAAAAGACGTAACCAATCTTCACGGGGACGTTAGATGGATTCGGGGGAAATTTGAAGGAAGACAGGAAGCCACATCAAACCAAGACGCGAAGGCTGCTATCTGGATAGCATTGGGCTCAGCATTAGCAGCTATCGTATCATTAATTAAATCTTTTTGGGGATAATCGGCATAAAAGGAGGTCTGAATGGCAAAACGCACACAACATGCCCCCGCAAAACGGGCAATTATTGTCGGGATGGATGGGGCGAGCATGGAACTGGTGAAAAATATGATTGACTGGGGACACACCCCGAATATGGCGAGGCTCCTCCAGAACGGGGTCTACCGACCGATGATTGGTGTATTTCCCACTTTGACACCCCCCGGATGGACCGCGCTCTCTACGGGTTCGTGGCCCGGCACACATCGAGTGATGGACTTCAACATTCGCGCCCTCGGAGAACGCCTTGATAAAACGACATGGGGCATTAACACCGGTTTGTGCCAATCTGAATATCTATGGAACCTTGTAGAGCGGGCAGGTGGGAAACCGATTTTGGTGAAGTGGGAGATGTCTTGGCCCCCCACTGTGAAAACTGGGATTCAGGTTGAGGGAACCGGACCCGGCGTCTCGAATCACCATCAGATTGCAGGGTATCATCTCTTTGTCGCAGGAAAATGGGCACCCCGTCCTATCGGTGGACAGCGCGACCCGGAAACACTCGACCCAAGCGCACTGCAAAAGGTCCGACACGTTGATCCTGTAACCATTACGCCTATTGACGATACTGATTGGGATGCCTTGCCAGATTCTGCAGAACCGGTACAAGCCGTCCAACTTACTATCCGACCTCTGGCGCGTGGCAGGGAAGATGTGATGCCTTCAGTCCACTCCGAAGGTGATGCCTCTGATGAAGCGCGGGTCCCAAAGAAGTTTTATGGTTTAATTTACGCCTCTCAAGATAACGGCTACGACCGAATACGGATTTGCAAAAGTCGCTCTGGAGACGATGCCGTCGCAGATCTCGGGGTCGGTGAATGGAGTGAGTGGTGGTTGGATGCCTTTGAGATTGATGGTAAAGACGTAGAAGGTTACGTGCGAATGAAGCTTGTTACCCTCACCGCCACAGCTGATGCTTTTGAACTTTTCGTGCCACAGATTTGGCCCCGGACGGGCTACACGGTTCCAGAAGCTGTCGCCACCGCGATTGACACAGAAATCGGCTCGTTCCTTCAAAACCCCGCGCGCGATGCTCTGGGACAGATGGACGATGATACCTATTTTGAGGTGTTAGACTACCACCACCAACGCCTCGCCGATGTCGCAACGCATCTCGCAAAAAACAACGATTGGGATGTCTTGATGGTGGAGAGCCATGCTCCCGATTACGCCAGTCATTTCTTCCTCAGCCAAGCAGATGAAATTAGCGGTGCTGCACCGGAGACAATTCACCGGTGTCGTGAGGGATTGCGACGCACGTATGCGTCTGTGGACCAGATGATTGGGCGGATCGTAGAATGTGCTGATGACGATACAGTCGTCCTCATCTGTGCCGATCACGGGGGAACGCCAAACCAATTCCGTGCTGTCGATATCGAAAAAGTGCTTGAAGAGACTGGGTTTATCGTTAGGGAGGCCAGCGGCGCAATCGACTGGACAAAAACACGGGCAGTCAACGTCGGTTTGGTGCATATCTTTATTAACTTAGCCGGACGTGAACCCGATGGAATCGTTGCACCTGAGGACTATGAAGCGACGCAACGAGAGATTATCGCTGCACTCCATACCTATAAGGACGCAGAAACGGGACGACATCCGTTTACATTAGCCGTCACCCGCGCAGATGCCGAGATGTTCAACCTACATGGCGATTTAGTAGGCGATGTTGTTTACGCGCTCCGACCCGAATTCGATGGCGCACACGGTAAGCAGCTCCCGTCTGTCAGTTTCGGAATTGGTGGACAGCACTCTACGTTTATTTTATCCGGGGCTGGTGTCCGGCAAGGAATCGCTTTACAAAGACAGGTTCGCGTTGTTGATGTCGCGCCAACGCTTTGCTATCTGTTAGGACTCCCAATGCCTGAGAAGGTAGAAGGCGGGGTCGTTTACGAGGCGTTAGAGGACCCAAATTGGCATTTGACCCAACTCGCGGCTTTAGCGTAAGCACAGTCGGCGCGCCTTTTATGGGCGCGCACCGATATTACATATCTCGCGCAATTCCCCTAAAGTATATGTATTAATAACCTCGGCTTTGGTCAACCACCCGCGACGCGCAACATTCAGTCCGAATCTACGACGCTCAAGTTGTCCGATGCCGTGGGCATCTGTATTGACCGATAATAACACGCCCGCGCTTTTTGCCATCCTGACAAATTGGGAGTCCAAGTCTAAGCGACTCAAGGATGCGTTAATTTCCAATACCGTGTTATTTTCTGCCGCAGCTGCGATGACCTCTTCAATGTTCAACGCATACATAGGTCTATATCCGAGCATCCTACCTGTAGGATGACCGATGATGTTAACGAACGGATTCTCAATTGCACAAATGATGCGCTTTGTCATCTCCGCTTCGGTTAGCGTGAAAAGGCTATGAACGCTTGCAACAACAATATCGAGTTGGGCTAAAATCTCATCAGGAAAATCCAACTCACCGTGTCGTCGGATATCTACCTCAGAGCCAGCAAAAACTGTGATACCCTCGGTTTGGGCATCTAATTCACGAACTTGTGCTACTTGTGCGAGAAGTCGCGTCTGATTTAACCCGTTCGCGACGGTGGAAGAGACAGAGTGATCCGTGATAGCGAAGTATTCCAGACCTTCTGCCTTCGCCGCTGCTACCATATCCTGAAGCGTATGTCGTCCGTCACTCCAGTCGGTGTGTGCGTGCAAGTCACCCCGCAAATCCGTAAATTCAACCAGATTCGGCAAGGTATTATCTTTCGCTGCTGCAACGGATGTTTCGTCTTGTCGGAGTTCTGGTAGAATATAAGGGACACCGAATCTGTTGTAAATTTCCGTTTCCGTTAGATTGCGCGTTGCATTGAAGTTAGTTTCTGATCCTGACGGCTTTACCTCAGTAAGTGCGGCGAGGTGTTCGTCTGTCCCTGTTGTTAAAAACAGCGTTGATTCGTAGGTGGCAGCACTGGATAAATAGATAGACACTGGGAAATCTTGGTCGATACAGAATTGGATGGCAGGAAGTGCATCGCGTCCGTCGCCAGTCAATGCGTCTTGACGTTTTTCGATAAGAGTTGTAGCGTCCGCATCGTATGCGTATTGAATTTGTCGAGTTTCACCAGAGCCCGTTTTGAAAATTATTGACGAACCGGGGTTCTCTGATGTTTCTGACGAATCTGTTATCAGGTACGCTGGTCCAAATTGCGTTTGTGAGAACACTTCAAGCAGTGATTGTAGCGGAGGCGTAAGCGTCCCATTTTCAAGCTGAAATACGCTCTCATCTTGGCATTCAATGATGAGTTCTATACTTCGACATGTCTCTTCATGCCTACGCAAATCTCCTGTGACTTCAGGTTCCCGTGTTATCCATCCTTCCGCTACAAATTGGGCTAAACTCTCGACAATCTGCTGAACGATAGGTAAAACACTCCAGAGTGGACGCTGTTTTTTCTGTTCTATGTGAAACGCCAAACTCTCAGTTATCATTCGGAGCGTTTTGCGTCCGATCCCTTTTATACCCCTAAGTTGTCCGCTCTCTAACAATGCCTGAAAGTCCTCAAGACTCCTAACACCAAATTCATGGTAAAATCTGCTGGCTGTTTTTATACCGATGCCTCGGAGTTTCAGCACCTCGAGAATACCGGTCCCTGTTTCTTCTGCCAGATCATTATAGAATTTGCAGCGTCCGGTTTCCAGAATTTCAACCGTTTTATCCTGAATGGCTTTCCCGATACCAGGTGTGGCGCGAAGTTGTTCTAATGCTTTTGGGTCGTACGTGGATGTGTCTGGTTGGGTGGAAGCAGAGGCGAGTTCGTATGGAAAATCCTCAATTATATCGGCTGCTCGATCATAAATGCGTGCGCGAAAGGCATCATCACCGCGGATTTGTAACAGAGACCCGATCGCTCTGAATACCTCACTAATGTCACGGTTTGTCATTATTCATAGTCTCCGATTACAAGATTTTAGGTATATTTCCATTGTGTAATCAAACCAACAAAGGATCCGACGAGCATACTACCCACAACGACCGAGATAAGTTGATAGATATTGAGAAAGTCGATTATCCCTAATTCAGATCTGAATATGTAAAACATTCCATAGAAGCAGCCAAGTCCACACACGGCACCGAATCCGCCGAGGAAAATTCCGTGCCAGATAAAGGGACCAAGGAGATAGCGTCGAGGCATACCGAGTAACTTCATGAGGGTAATCTCTTCAGCGCGTGCAGCCGCTGTTTTGTTTAAAAGAGAACCGATAATGAACCAAACAACAATAGCTGCCACGCCGATACCAATCAAAACTGTTCGCTCCGAACTCCGCAACCGATCATTTAACTGTCCCTGTCCTGTTAAAGTCACATCTTCGATTTCATTGTATCCTTTCATCTCTAAAGCGATCTGCTCTAATACGCGGCGTGTTATCAATTCTTCGTCTACATAGATGTTCAGGGATGCAGGAAATGGATTTACGCCTTTCGTCTCCGCGAACGCCTCCTTAATCAAAATTCCCAAATCTTGAAACTCAGTTTCACCGCGAGCGAGGTTTTCTGCTTTTGAGGTGTAATTCGCAGCGAGGATGTGTCCGCTTTTCTCTATTTGGCTTAGCAGCGTGCGTCCTTCTGATTCGTCGACGCTGTCTTTTAGAAAGGCTACAAGCGTTGGGGAATGGTCTTTAAATTCAGAACTTTTTGATATAGACGAGTGGTTTAGCAGTAGAACGGCAAGCAAGGTTACAACAAACGCAATCCCCACGATACTCATAAGGTTTGAGCTACCCGCACGCGAGATATGGGAGATGGCGTTTTGAAAGCGGTAACGCATGTTTTTTTAAGTCTTCTCTGTTAACCAAAATGAAGAAAAACAGTGAGAGGCATAGAAGCATCACTTGACTGCATTTCAGATGGACGCTGACGACGGGTCCCAACGGATCGCACCGTCCTTCAGTTCAATAATTCGTTTATTACATTTCTCGGCGAGTTTCCGGTCAGCTGTAGCAATAAAGACGGTCATGCCTTGGAAGTTAAGTGCATCAAGAAGTGCCATGACTTCAAGCGAGAGGCGTAAATCTAAGCCTTCTGTCGGGGCATCTGCAATCAGTAATAGAGGTTTATTGATAATGGCTCGCGCAATAGCAAGTTTGCGCCGTTCGTTATTGGATATTTCTGCTGGGCGCGCATTTTGATGATGGCTCAGCCCCATTTGATGGAGAATTTCATTCACATTATCTTTTAACAACCGAGGTGCCGTACCCACTAATTTCTGTGGAAGTGCCAAATTTTCCTTTACTGTTTTATCCGCTAATAGCTTAAAATCTTGAAAAACGATGCCTATTTTTTGCCGAAAATACGGAAGGTTTACCTTGTTCAGTTCAGCGAGTTGTTGTCCAACAACACTCATCTCACCACCTATTGGAGCTAAGTCCGCATATAAAAGTCGTAAGAGGGTCGTCTTTCCTGAACCGCTCGGACCAACGAGAAAAGCAAACTCGCCGCGCTCAACACGAAAACTCACTTTCTCAAGCACGCTAAGTTCATCGTAACTGAAACTGACCTGGTGTACCTGTATCATTTTAATCGTTATCGGTGCGTTCGCTTTGAAAGCCGAAGCCATTTTCAGTAGTCAGCAGTTGGTCAAGTGGTATCTGAAGACCGACAGCTAACAACTGACAACTATTTTGTATATTCACACGAAGGGCAAGCGATGAAGGTAGACACGGTTTCACTACCTCTCGCTTTTTTTGTTTTCTCAACCAAGAATGGGGCGTTACATTCCGGACAAGATTCCGAGAGCGGTTTATCCCATGTTGAAAATTCACACTTCGGATAGTTACTACACCCGTAAAAGACCCTGCCACGGCGGCTGCGCCGTTCACCGAGGTAACCGTCGCAATCGGTTTCTGGACAATCAACGCCGATTGGGATCGGTTTAGCATTTTTGCACTTCGGATATCCGCTGCACGACAAAAATTTACTACCGGCACGACTCGTCCGGATAACCATGGGCTTACCGCACTTGTCACATTCGGTATCGGTCAGTTCAGGTTCTGGAGGCGGCGTATCATCTGCATTTAGCGGTTTGATGCTCTTACACTCCGGGTAGTTCGCGCATCCGAGGAACCGTCCATACCTACCCCATTTAACAATCATGTTACTTCCACACTTATCGCATTTTTCATCGGATTCTTCTTCCATCGCTTTTCGGGCTTCATACATCTTGTCAGGTGCTTCTTGCAAAGCCGTTTGGAAGGATGGATAAAATTCGCCTAAAGTATGGGACCACTTAACTTTACCCTCTGCGATGGTGTCAAGCTGCTCCTCCATCTCTGCTGTGAATCTAACGTCAACGATGTTCTCAAAACCTTTAATAAGTAACGTGTTGACAAGTCTTCCAACATCTGTAGGTACAAGCTGCCTGCGTTCTCTGGTCACGTAACCCCGATCCTGAATTGTTGACAAAATAGACGCATAAGTACTGGGGCGTCCAATTCCTTTTGCTTCTAACATCTTGACGAGTGTTGCCTCGTTATAACGCGGGGGCGGTTGTGTAAAGTGTTGCTTCGGTTCCAATTTACGCAGATCCAGTGCGTCACCTGCTTTGACTATAGGTAAGTTGATGTTCTCTTCACTAACTTCGTTTTCCTTGGCAGCGGTGTCATCTTTACCTTCCATATAGATACGTCTGAATCCGTTAAACTTGATGACTGAACCCGTCGCTCGAAAAAGATAAGTTCCTGCTTTGATGTCAATCGTTGTTGCGTCCAAAATAGCAGGATTCATCTGACTCGCTATAAATCGTTTCCAAATCAAGTCGTAAAGACGGTACTGTTCGTTGTTCAGATAGGATTTCAATTCTGCTGGCGTTCGCAGAGGGACAGTCGGACGGATAGCCTCGTGCGCGTCTTGCGCCCCTTTTTTGCTCCGATAATTAACAGCACGAGCAGGTAGATATGCTTCACCGTATGTGTTTTTAATGTGGTTTCGTGCTGCTTGAACCGCCTCTTGAGCAACGCGCGTCGAATCGGTACGCATGTAAGTGATAAGTCCAACCGAACCTTCGCTCCCGATTTCTAATCCTTCGTAGAGTTGTTGGGCAATGAACATCGTCTTTTTGGCAGCAAACCGTAGTTTTCGAGACGCTTCTTGTTGTAAGGTACTCGTTATAAACGGCGGAACCGGACGCTGTTTACGCTCCCGTTTTTCGACCTTTTCAACGACGTAGTTCTTTGTTTTTGCATCTGCGGTGAGTTCTTTCGCACGTTCTTCATCTATGCGAAATCCGTAATTATTAATCTCACCTTTCTTGCTACCAATCTTATGTAATTTGGCAGGAAAAAGATGCTCAACATCAATTGGGGTCAGTGTTGCCGTGAGTGTCCAATATTCTTTAGGTTCAAACTTCTCAATCTCTTCTTCGCGTTCACAGATAAGTCGTACCGCAACGGATTGGACTCTGCCAGCACTGAGACCCGGTTTAACACTTCGCCATAGAATCGGGCTAATCTGGTATCCGACGAGCCGGTCGAGCACGCGGCGGGCTTGTTGGGCATCAACGAGCGACATATCAATCTCGCCTGGATTCTCGATCGCATTTAAAATTGCACTTTTCGTGATTTCGTTGTAGGTTATCCTATAGATGGGTTTCTTGGTTTTCTTCAGTTCTTCGGCAAGATGCCAACAAATAGCCTCGCCTTCGCGGTCCGGGTCTGCGGCGAGATAGATGTTCTCCACCTTCCGGGCTTCGCTTTGGAGCGATTTCACAACCTTGCCCTTCCCACGAATCAGGACGTATTTCGGTCTGAAGGCGTTTTCAATATCGACACCGAGTTCTTTCGTCGGTAGGTCGCGGATATGTCCAACGGAGGATTCGACGATATAATCCCTGCCTAAAATCTTTTTGATGGTTCTTGCTTTCGCTGGTGATTCAACAACAACGAGTGACTTCGACATGTCTTGTTCCTATTCTCTTTATTTTTCGTGGATGTAATGGTTTAGCAGACATCTACTTTCAGTTTAGTCTCTTTGTTAGGTTAAAAAATATAAGGCGTCTTGTGCTGGTACTGATACTTTTAACGACACGCTATCATTTTATAAATATACACTATTATTAACGGATAGCGTTGATAATAGTTTCATATCCTGTTTATTCGTCTGTGTGTACTGTGTGAGTGTTGGGGTGAATTTTGTTTTTTTGTCTACAGAAGAGAGTCCATAGCTTCGCGCATTAGGACGCAAAAGTGATCAGATCAATAAGCGTCTGGCGCATATCTGCACGGTGGACAATGGAGTCAACGAATCCATGTTCGAGTAGCGATTCTGCTTTCTGGAAGTTTTTTGGGAGTTCTTCGCGAAGACTCGCAACGGCTAACGGACCCGCAAATCCGATGCGAGCACCCGGTTCGGCGATAATCACGTCCCCGAGCGAAGTATAACTCGCAGTAGCCCCCCCAAAAGTCGGGTCGGTGACAACGGAAATATAAAAAACTCCTGATTTGGTATATTCGACGCAGGCGGCGGCGGTTTTTGCCATCTGCATCAAGGCAAGTGTGCCTTCCTGCATCCGCATGCCACCACTCACGGAAACAATCACTAACGGCAGTTTCTCTTCAAGCGCGCGTTCGATACACCGAGTAACTTTTTCGCCAATCACCGAACCGCAGGTTCCCCCTATAAAACCCACATCCCCAATCGCGATGGCCGTTGAATAGCCCCCGATTTTCGCTATGCCCGAAAGCAGCTCCGATCTGAGTCCTGTTTTCGCGATATCTCTCTCCAGTTTTTGCGGATATTCCGGGAACTCTAACGAATCAATAGAATAGAGATCCGCATCGTATTCCTCAAAACTGCCTGCGTCTACGATGAGGTCGAGTCGCTCGTACGCACGCATATAATGGTGGTAGTCGCAGTGTGGACAGACCTTAAAGTTTTTAATGAACGTTTCTACGACGATCTGTGTGTCGCAATTTCTACATGAGATTGTGGCTGAAGTTTCAGACATTTTTTTACTTAACAACGCGCCCTCAGAAAGCGCACTTCGTGAAAATAGGCGAGGTTAGGAATGCACATCGCATGAATCAGAATCAACGGTATGAAGCCCGTGTGGCATTCCGAATCAACGGTATTCATGCCTTAGGGCATGAACCGGGAGCGTGTACGCTGCAAAACCTCGCCATCAAAACAAATTAGCTTACAAATTTCGGTCTTAAGTCCGCCTTAACGACTTTCTTTAAGGGACCCCCAGGTTGTCGAAAGCTTCCCGCCTGCCTCAACAGCGAGCGCATCCACACCTTGCTCCATAAACGTATTGATTTCATCTTCGCTCAAGGCACGATTCCAGAGACGGACTTCGTCGATAATCCCAGCGAAAACATAGTTAAGGCGTTCGCAATCTTGTCCGATGCGCCATGGATCATCGTTAGCGTTGAGTTTCCCCGGAACATCGCCATCAACTTCTTCTTTGCCATCGATGTAGATTATGCCTTTCTTCGTATCGTTGGTGAAGGCAACATGGATAAATTTCTCAGTGTCCGGTAGACCTGTTGAAATATCAGCGCGGCCCCCTTCGGTTTCAAAACGGAGTTTAAAGACCCCACCTTCACTGAACAATCCATACTGAACTCTACCGCCGCAACCACCGTGGACGGATTTGCCAACGATTTGGCGCGTACCGTTCCAATGCTCTGCGTTAACCCACGCCATAAACGTCATTTCATCTACGTTGAGTTTCGGTGTGCTTTCAACGGTGACAAAAACGTCGCTACCTTCACCGCCAAATTCCAACGCCTTTCCGAATTTTCCGTCAACCCATTCGGGATTGTCAATTACACCCTCATGATCGTTTCCACTAAGGTCTTCCGCTTTGTCCCCATTCCCTTCGTCATAAGGATGGTAGAGCACCAAACCATCCAGAAATTCTGCTGGACCAATAGACATGGCGAACGGCGTTACTACCAAAAGTAGCGCGACAGATAAACAAATAGCCAATTTCATTGCTGAATTTCCTCCTTATAGGTAAAGATAGGGTATTATAACAAACAGCAAAAATATCTGTCAAGAGAAAATAGCGTGTATTTAGGACGCTATAAATCAAACGTTCAGACCCAACTGATCGCTCAGTTCCATCAAACGTCTATTAATGCCTGTTTTATCAATCCGATTTCCCTCCACAAATTCTTGGTAAACCGGCAGTAGGGCTTCAGGAATCATCCTCCGAGAATTCGCTTCTCGCAATGCCAATAACCCCATGAACAGCTGCATCTCTGGTGAATATGCCGGTATGAAATCTTCTAAGGCTTGACGGAGATCGGCTTCTGTTAGGTGCTCGCGTTGATGATGTTTCGCCATGTTATTTGCGCGTTGGACAATCAGAAAGAGATCTCGCCAAGTCAATCCATCTGTATCTGGACCGCCAACGAGTCCGCGGAAGTTAATTCCGTCTTCAGTTTGATCTTGGCAAAATATCCTTAAAATTTCCACTCTGCCTTCAGCGATGGGGGGTAGCATAACGAATTTAGTGTCAAAAACGCCGTACTGACGAAATATCTGCGGCATCAGGTCCGGACGGTGCGATGCGCCAACCCATATCACTCTACCGTGCAACGACGCGTCACTGATAGCATTCACGAGGCTTTGTGGAAACGGTTGTCGTTCCTCTGGATGCATACTCGTATGTGGCGGTGCCTGCTCAATTTCGTCAATGAAGACAACAGCGGGTGAAATGCCGCGGATGAAACTGATAGCAGCGTTCAGATTTCGCTCATAAGAGTTCCCGTTTTCGTTGATGTTGATTGTCACTTCGCCTACTTGACTGGCGTAGCGGAGTTGGACAAACGTCATGTTTGCTTCGCCAGCGAGCAGTTGCGCCGCGTAAATCTTGCTGGTTCCCGGTGGACCGAGGAAAAGGACACCCCGCGGCACGCGCCGAAGGTCTCGGTTTTTCATTCCCTCCGCAATATCCCGGATTGTCCACATCACATACCAACCATCTGCAGAAGAGTTTCTCTGTGGATCGCCAAGCTCGAGAACACCATGACTGAAAGTTCTGATGCTCTCACGCCGGTATCTCACAAGCGGTTCACCACCGGCTTTCTGTGCTGCGGATTCTGCCTGTCGAATAACGTCGTGAACGCCGAAGAGATTGAGACCTATCGTCTCGTGTGCCAAAACCTCTCGATCGCTGTCATCGCCGAGCGTTTCACGCATCTGTGAGTCATCATCTGAAATTGCACGCAGATGGTCAATAAAGTGCCGTCGTTGATCGTAATCTGGGAACGGAATTTCTATGACTGGAATCTCTGGGTTGACGGTGAGACTCGGATGGACATCATAAGTGTTTTGGGTCAGGAGCAGAATAATGTGTCTACGTCTTCGTATCTCTAAGTCGGAAGCCCAATTTTGAATTCGACTGAAGAAACGTTGCAAATCATAATGACCACCGCTGCTCAAGGACGGGTCGTTAGGTGCCAGATGTTCCAGAGAATTGATAACCAACCCAACTTTCGCTCTACCCTGTTGTAAAAGGTTGTTCAGTTGCCGTTGTAACTCCTCTGACGGCTCCGGATCGGTGTTTATAAACGGATCTTCATGTGGTTTATCGATTGCCAAATTGGCATTGATTCTCGGACGCTCAGTCTCTGGTTCCTCGTCTTGCGCTGTGGGAATTAGTTTTAGCATCTTCTGCATATTTCGCCGCCGCCCGATATTCGGCCAAATAACGCCTTGTGATGTATTATAGCCGACAACGAGGTCACAGCCTAATGCATTGAGCTGTTCCATGAGGTAGTCGAGGGCAGGCAAGTAACCGTAAACATCGTCGTACAGGAGGTCCTGTACATTAAAATGGAGCAGAAATTCGTGTGCCGAACCCGCGTTGTAATGTCTTTTTACCTGTTCCCAAAACATTTCCTTCTCCAATATGAGATGTTCATTTTTTCTGGTAGGTGTAGAGCAGGCGAGATACAGGAAAGGGGGCGCGCGTGGCAAGCGCGCCCAGATTATTTATTTTAGCGATTGGTTTTGATGTTACCCCAAGTCGTCGTTAATTTCGCAAGCGGATCGACAGGGGTCAGCAAACCTTGTGCACCGCCAATTTCGTCGGCACTCAAAGCACGGTTCCAGAGACGAACCTCGTCTATCAAGCCCGCGAAGACATAGTTGAGACGTTCACAATCCTGTCCGATGCGCCACGGATCGTCGTTAGCATTCAACGCACCCGGCACTTCGCCGTCCACAACTGCTTCAGCGTTAATATAAATCATTGCGGTTTCACCGTCGTTGGTAAAAGCGACGTTAACCCACTCTTCTGTCGCGGGGAGATCGGTTGTGATGTCGGCTCTGCCGCCATCTGTCTCAAAGCGAAGTTTAAAGACACCACCCTCGCTGAATAGACCGTATTGTGTTCGACCCGCGCAACCACCGTGAACGGATTTACCGACAATCTGGCGTGTGCCGTCCCAATGATCGGCGTTAATCCACGCCATGAACGAACATTCGTTCACGTTCAATGCATCTGTGCTCTCGACCGTAACATACGCATCGCTGCCTTCACCGCCAAAGCGAAGGGCACCACCGAATTTTCCAGAATCCCAATCAGGATTCGTAATTTCACCATCGTGACCGTTGCCACTCGCGTCCGCAGCGAGTGTGCCTTGTCCCTCATCATACGTATGATGTAGGATCAACCCATCTGTAAGATTCGCGGAGACGGATAGCGTGAATAGCATAGAGACTGCTATGAAAAGACACATGATCCCGTAAAGGGAAAACTTGTAAGTCAATGTTATATTTTTCATGTTTCTGACTCCTTGAAAAGTTTAAAAATAGTATAACAAGTTTTTAATTATACTGTCAAAGAAAAACGTTTTCTAATAAAGCGTCCTTAAGCGTTTTTCTGGTTCAGAGATACACAATACGCCGGAAACCCAGATTTTCGTCTTGACGGCTGAACGGAATTCTGATAATATGGACTTGGCTTGTACAGAATCCGTAAGTCTGATACCAGAACATTCTTGTCAGATATTGCAATTCAGTGGAGCAGCTAAGCAGCTCTAAGTAGGAACCCAAATACAAAAAATATGAGAAAAGCACGGGGCGATTTGACCCGTGGAAGTATTTTTAGACACCTTCTACGGCTCTCTGTACCGATAATATTCAGCTACATTCTCCAAGATGCCTTCAACATCGTTGATATGATTTTCGTCGGAAGGTTGGGTCCAGGGGCAATCGCAGCTGTCGGTGTGAGTGGGAATTTACTCCGATTAATCGGGGTTTTTACACTCGGTATCTCCACAGGTGCTGGGATTATGGTGGCGCAGTATCTCGGTGCTCGCGATCTCGCACAAGCAGAGCATATCGCGATGCAGGCAATTCTGTTAGCCGTTTTCTTCTCTGTTGGTGTTACGCTGATCGGTTATCCGTTAGCCGAGTATGGTCTGCTTGCTGTCCGAATGGTGGATCCAGAGGTGTTACGCCTCGGCACGACTTACATGCGTATCACACTCTTGGGTATCAGTACGATGTTTGTGTCGATGGCACTCGGTTCTATTTTTCGCTCTGGTGGTGATTCTTTCACGCCAATGGTCGTGTTGGTGTTTTCAACACTGATTAACATTGTACTTGATCCGTTGCTGATTTTCGGCTTATGGGGTTTCCCGAAGCTCGGGGTTGCTGGATCAGCGTACGCAACCCTCATCGGACGGGGTGTGGGGGCGGTTGTGCTACTCTATCTGTGTTGGACGGACCGCGCCCCGGTTTCACTACGGCGAGTTCAGTTTCGGATAGACTTCGCTCAAATGCTTGACATCTTACGACTCGGTGTTTACAGTTCTATGCAAGGGTTCTGGCGACATTTATCGAGACTCGGTTTCTTATGGGTAATTGGGCCCTACGGTAAGGATATCGTCGCTGCATATACAATTTGCATGCGGCTTCGGATTTTGGTCATGAATCCCGGTTTCGGTATCGCAAACTCCGTTTCCCCATTGGTCGGACAGAATTTAGGCGCGAATCAGATGGAACGCGCCGAAAGATCGACACGGATTGCGAACCTTTTAGGGGCTGCGCTCATGGCAGTCATTGGGGCAGTTTTCCTCGTTTTCCCGCAGATGTTCATTCGGATTTTCGCGCCTAACGACCCTGTGGTCGTCGAAATAGGTGCTGTTTACCTGCAGTTTCTATCCCCAACGTTTGGATTTATCGCTTTTTCGCTTATTTTAGGTAGAGCACTCAACGGTGCTGGGGATACACTCTCTCCGATGGTCATTACCCTCGCTTCACAGGTAGGTGTCGGTTTAGGGCTGGTGATTCTACTGTCGCATTTCATTGGACTCAACGGCGTTTGGTTGGGGATTGCCCTCTCAAATGTCGTTCAAGGCATGGTGATGTGGCTCTGGTATCGGACCGGAAGATGGAAAACAATAAAACTTGTTAATAGACAAGTGCCGAAAGAGGCGTAGCGAAACCGACGCACGCCGACGGCATCCTATAGTTAGTAAAACCTATAACCGCGGTAGGCGAGGTTTCCTAACCTCGCCGATACCAAGTGTCGAAATAATTCTTAAGATCCACCATAATTACAGAAGGAGTTAAAATGGATGATTACAAAGGCTATGTAAATCCACAATTGGTTATCTCTGCTGACGAATTGAAAGGCACCCTCGACGATGACACCTACTGCATCGTTGATACACGACCGACTTATGAATATATGCGTGGACATATTCCCGGCGCACTTCATTTGGATCTATTCGGTTTAAGCCTTATTGATACCAGCAAAGAGACTTTTGATACCTTTATGTGGATGATAGCGTATCTGTTTCAGCAACGCGGACTTGATCCGAGTAAACCGATTGTCTGGTATGAGGACATCTCTGGCACGCGTGCCTCACGGGGATTTTGGTTTTGTGAGTATTTAGGACATCCGGAAACCCGTTTGTTAGATGGCGGGTTTAAAGCATGGCTCACAGCGGATGGACCTGTGAGTACAACAGGGGTTGAACCGCCAGAGGTGCCACCTTTCCCGATAAATCCCCAACACGACATACACATGGATGCCGATGTCATCCGTGTGCTACTCAGTCGAGACGACTTTATCCGTTTAGATACGCGCACAGATGATGAACATTACGGTAGGGTTGCCCGTGCAGAGCGTGCAGGTGCCATCCCCGGCTCTATTCACATTGAATGGCTCGATAATCTTGACGAAGCCGGGGCTTTCAAACCTGCCGATGAACTCCAGCAAATGTATGAAGCGGTTGGTATTACACCCGACAAACAGGTAATGTGCTACTGACAGGGCGGATACCGCTCTTCCCAAGCCTATTTAGCATTGCGGCTTTTAGGATACCCGAAAGTCAGCAACTACATAGGTTCATGGAAAGAGTGGGGTGACCGGCTGGATTTGCCGGTCGAAATTCCTCAGGCTTAAAAGCTACGGCATAGGGAACGTTCCTATGACTTTACTGATTTCATCTGGGCATTCATGCGGTAGGTAATGCCCAGTATTTGGAATCCAAACCCATTGAATGTTCGAGTTGGGCGGAATACGCAGCTGCTGTGCAGTCGCATCATTCCGTCCCATACTCCCAAAGACTTCATAGATGGGGATCCGTGCCTGCCCAAGGTAGGCATAGCCATCGAATTCTTTTACCGATTCCCAAAAACTATCCCAAACCTCAGACTTAAAACGACTTCGCGTCTCTTCAGATTTCCACTGAATTTGCGCGATCGCGGTTTGGGGCAGTGAACCGTAAAAGCGTCCAGCGTCGAAAGTACTACCCGCAGAAGAGAGACTTGTCCAGCCTTCCAACAAAACCAATCCAGCAACACATGGTGAGTGTTTGGCAACTTCCATCGCTACCATCCCACCGAGACTGTGCCCAACAATCACTAATCTTTGAAGTTCCAAATAGTCTATCAAATGTCCAACATCGTCAGCGAGATCGGCTAATGTGAAAGGTTGCGTAGGTACAGCACTCTGTCCATGTCCACGGAAATTGAGAGCAATGCAACGTAAGTGCGGAGGTAATCCTTTAATCACCGCTGCCCAATCCGATAAATCGCACCCAGTGCCGTGTAAGAAAAGTAGTGGCTGACCCGCGTTATCTGAATCAGAGTAAGCCATCTCTCCCCAACACTTATGAATTGTTGTCATGTTGTCAGGTTCCAAATCTGTGCAGCTGTGCCGCCCAGAATCCGATCCTTGTCATCTGATGTTAAAAACGGGATCCCTTTTCTGATGAGGCGAAGTTCCTGCGCTAAAGACGGCCAGTTGTGCTTTTGTCTATGGTGTCCCGGGTACCCTGTTCCCCAGACCGTCCGTGACGCACCGAAAGCCGAAAGCAATTTCTCAATAAACGGATGGACATCTGTATAAGGAAAATCCTCGTGAGAGCGTCCAGCGACATCCGATAATTTAAAATAAATATTATCGTATTGGGCGAGGTCCACAATCGGTTGGAAAGCGGCTTCATCAGCATCCACCTGTGGATATCCCATGTGATCAAGGATGAGTGTGAGATGCGGATACTGTTGGGCGATAACCGCGACCTGATCCGCAAACTCAGCGCGTAGATGGAATTGGATAGCCGCGTCCAGCGCGGCGATCTCTTCCCACATCGGTCTGTTCTGTTCAGTCAGCAGTATCTTTTCATCCGGATAATACATCGGATGGAAACGGAAACCTACCAAACCCCGTTCTTTTATCCAATACCGGACCTGGTCTGCGTTTTTTGGATCTTGTGGGTCGATTAAGCCGTGTCCGATGAATCGATCTGGAAAACGCGCCACAGAATCAGCGATGTATCCGTTGTCCCAGGTAGACCAACTCGTCTGAACAAGGACCGTCCAATCCACACTGTGTACATCCATCTCTGATAGGAGTTCATCAGCAGTCCCGGGTTCATCTGGATACGAATTCCAAGTCGGAGCCGTCGGACCAACAGGATATTTAGGCGGATCGATTTCCCAAACATGAACATGTGTGTCTACAATCATGGAGAGTTCCTCAACACTCAATTTAGAATAGAAATTGGGCATCCACTGTCTCACCGGCACCTAACGTTACCCCGGCTGGAATCGTAATCAAACCATTTGCCAAGACAAGTGAATGCAGGATACCAGACCCTTGGGGTCCCGTTGTTTCAGCAATGTATTGTCCATCAGATTCTTTAAGAATTGCCCGCATGTAGTTAACGCGTCCATCTTTGTTGGTGATGCTTTCTGAGAGAACCGCTTTGAAAGTCGGACGCAGTAAATCTGTATGACCCGCCATTTTCAGAAGTGCCGGACGCACAAAGAGTTCAAACACAACGAGCGAAGAGACCGGATTGCCGGGAAGTCCGAAGATAGGTTTCCCATCAGCGATGCCGTAAGCCTGCGGTTTTCCCGGTTTCATAGCGACGCGCCAGAAGTTAACTTCACCTAATCTTTCCAGGACGCTTTTCACAAAGTCGTGCTCCCCTACCGAAACACCGCCACTTGTGATGAGGGCATCCGCCTTGGCGAGTGCGGCACGAAAAATGTGCTCTATTTCTGCTTCATTGTCAGGGGCAATACCCATATCAATCGGTATGCCTCCCGCTTCCTCTACTTGTGCGTAGAGACCGTAACGGTTGCTTTCTCGAATCTTTCCCGGTTCAAGGGGTTCACCGAGTAACAGGAGTTCATCACCCGTCGAAACAATCGCAACGGTGGGTTTGCGATAGACGGTAACCTCTGGGCGATTCAGAGAGGCGAGCATCGAAACTTCGGGCGGACGCAGGTGTTTCCCTTTTCCCATCACCAAGTCGTCTGCCTTAACGCTCTCGCCTGTAAAACGGACGTTTTCAGACGCATCAACGCCTTCAAAAATTTTGACTTTGTTACCTTCTTGTTGGGTTACTTCCTGCATGACAACAGCGTCGGCACCCTCAGGCATCATAGCACCCGTCATGATACGCGCCGCTTGCCCTGTGGCGACCTGTTTTGTAGGGGCATGCCCTGCAGCGATCATTTCTACAACTGAAAGAAGCACGGGATTTTTTTCGGATGCATTCTGGACATCCGCTGCTCGCACCGCATACCCATCCATCGCCGAATTATCAAAAGGCGGAATGTTTTCAGCAGCACTGAGTCCTTCTGCCAGCACATAACCCGTACAGTTCAGAATGTCTCGTCTTTCTGACGGCAAAACCGGAATCGTATTGAGCATCTGTTGACGGGCAGCTTCAACACTGAGCATATAATTTTCTCCTTCGTATGATCTTTTGCCAATATAATAAAGCATCAGACTGATAAGTGCAAGTCTATCTTTTCGTCTTTTTAGGGCTATTTAGTTTTAAGGTTTTTGATCGTTTAACTAAAAATCTTTTTTATAGTTTTTACTATAAAAAACTTGACAAAAATAATCCTGATGTGATATACTATTAAGCAATATTAAAATTAAATTCTCGTTTTGGTCTTTATAAACTTCATTATCAGGTTTCGTTTATGAGAAATGGCAAGACCTTCCGCAACACACTAATATTAGGGCATCATCTGAAAACCTACATTCTGATAGGCTTATGTTGCTACGTCATGCTGCTGAGTGTCACTGCACTAACACATGATCACGATACGCATGGCCATTGTGAGGATGGCTGTGCGGCTTGTTTCTTTAACAGTCAGCATGTCAGTGTTGAAGTTACAATCTTTACACTCATTTTTCCATTTCTTTTCGCTGCTACATTCACACTTTATGAAACCGTTTTTCTTCCGTTAGAGCTCCCCGCGAACACGCGTAGTCGTGCCCCACCTCTATTCTCCACTGAACTCGCAAATTTTGCATCTTAAAGGCAGGCTTTGTTTTTGCTTGCTTGTATTTTTTATTGTCCAGAGATCGCGGGGGTACCTATACGCGTCCCGCGCTTTAGTACATCTCTGCTTTGCAACATTCTGCTTTGCCACATATAGTAGTGTTTCTATGGTAGACACCACCTGATTGTGTATCAATGAATGGTGCTTTTTCAGGAGGTCTATAGGCACCTCTATTATTCTAACAAAGCACGAAGCACTCGCGGCATGTCTGCACGTGTTCCATATCTTTCGCGTGGCATGTTCGCTGTTAAGTGTAATTTCATTTTAGAAGCGATAGGCACATATTGTGCACCATTAGATTACAGAAGTTTAAAAACTTAAAAATTTGGAGAATACAATGTTTACCTACTTTCATAAAGGCGACTTTTCTGTCGTCATTTCACGATTAATGTTAATAAGTTTCATAGCCGTGCTCCCGTTTATGGGCGGTTGCGGTGAAGATGACAACCCTATTGTTGATGATGACCATGACCACGACCACGAAGCGGATGCACCCCTTCACGCCGATGCCGACGGCTTTAACCTCGAAATCGATGGAAACGTGGTCTATCATCAACATCAAGGCCACCATGAAGGCGGTCTCACCGTTTCTGTTGGTGAAGAAATTGAGATACATGTACATTTTCTTGACGCGAATGAAGCGGAACTCCATCTCGATGAAGTAGCGGCCCCGCCGGGTGAAGATGACCATGACCATGACCATGACCATGACGGATTGGAATCCTTCAGTTTGGGTCTGACGGGTTACGATGCCTCTATTATTCAGATTCATCTGGACCATGACGACCATGACCATGAAGGTGAAGAGCATGACGATGATCATGACGATGATCATGACGATGATCATGACGACCATGACCATGAAGGTGAAGAACATGGTGACGCGTTACCGTTTGGACTCGAGGGATTGAAGGCAGGCAAAACGAGCATCAAACTTCAACTCCTTCACGGGGACCACCCAGATTTCACCGGAGCACTTCCCATACCGGTAACTGTTCAATAAGGGGAACCCATGTTAAGCACTTGTTTAAGCACTTGTGCTTGTCCGCACAGATCTCCCACGGTAGGGATGCTTAGAAAGCGTCCCTACCTATTCGTGTTGGTATCTGGGATAATAGTATGTCTATTTTGCTATCTCAGAGATGTCCAAAGTGCCTCGGACACAACGCCATCTCTAAAGGGAGAAGTTGTCGAAACACGGAGCCGCGCCCGACTCACTGGGGTTACCGTTCGTATTGTCGGGCTTGAGAAAAGCGTACAGACCGACGCGAACGGCAAATTTAAGTTTGACGGCGTACCGGAGGGAGAGCAGACGTTTCTGTTCATGAAAGTCGGCTATCGGCAGTTTGAACAGAGGGTTGATGTCAATGCCTCCACCCCGTATCTGCAGGTTGCGTTGGAGGCACTGCCCTTTCAATTGGAAACAATTAGGGTATACGGTTCAAATCGCTCTCTTTCACAGTTTGAAGAAACAACCGACTTAGCATTGGGCGAAGCGGAACTCCAAAGACGGTTAGGGATGACCTTGGCGAACACGTTGGCGGATGAGCTGGGCGTTTCACAACGGATGATGGGACGGGCGATCGCCCGTCCTGTTATTCGGGGATTGGGCGGTGACAGGTTGCTCATCCTTGAAAACGGTGAACGCACCGGCGATAAATCGGCATCCAGTGCCGACCATGCCGTATCCATTGATCCGACGACTGCCGAGGGCGTTGAAATTACGCGGGGCCCCGCATCGCTTATCTACGGATCAAGCACGTTGGGTGGTGTTATTAACGTCAAAAGCAACAATATCCCTCAAGTCTTGCCAAAACGCCTTAACATGCACCTAACGTTCCAAGGTGAATCTGTAAACTCAGGTTTGACTGGAACAACAGGTTTTACGTTCCCAATTGGTGATTTTGCGGGCAATGTAGAATGGAATCGGCGCCTTGCATCTGATATACAAACCCCGGTAGGTGTACTCGAAAATACCGCCCTTTCAAATGTTAATTTTTCAGGCGGTGCTTCGTTGATTAAGCCGTGGGGGTTCATCGGTGCCTCTGGCAGCAGTTATCGCTCAGATTACGGCGTTCCTGGCTCACCAGAGGGACATATTAGCGGGGTCAACATCGAGCTCGACAAGCAACGTTATGAAGGACAAATGGAGTACCGATTCAATACAGCAATACTTGAAAAGGTAAGACTCCAGACAGCCTATACGCGTTATCAGCATCAAGAATGGGAGTCCAACGGGAGACTTGGTGTCGAATTCGGTTTGTTAACCTACAACGTCTCAGCGATGGCGCATCTGTTCGACAACGCGATTGCAGGTGTTTGGTGGGAATACCGAGACCATGCCACAGACGGATTTTACTGGACCCCGCACACCCGTGAGTTCGCGTTGGCGGGATTTTATCTAAACCAGCGTAACTTTGACAAATTCACCTTACAGGGGGCTATCCGCTACGACCTGAGGCGTTCGGAACCGTTTAGACCTGGGGCAGTTGTCCGAGCCGGAGCTGTCCAACGCCGCGATTTCAACGGTTTCTCCGGGGCTGCCTCTGGAATTTACCATTGGACAGATAGACTGAGTACCGGGGCTACCCTGATGAAAACGTTCCGCGCACCGGGGATCGAGGAACTTTTCAGCGATGGTCCGCATCTCGCTGTCTTTTCTTATGAAATTGGCAATGCGGAACTGGGATCCGAAAACGGATACGGCACGGAACTCTTCGCCAAATACGTAAACGACAGATTCAGACTCAACTTTGCGCTTTTCAGGAATCAGATACAGAACTATCTCGTTCCGACGAACAGCGGTGAAAAAGAGTGGGGCAGCGGCGCAGCAGGATGGTTGTGGATTTATCAATACATGGGACACGATGTTGTAATGGATGGGGCTGAAATCCAGATAGGTGGTGAGATCCTCTCACAGATTCATCTTCAGCTCAATATGAGTTACGTCAACGGAACGATTCAAACCAATGGGCGACCATTAGAGCGTGTCCCACCCCTCAACGGTAAATTTGCCATCAGCTACACGCCTGCCCCGTTGCATTTGTATGTCGCATCCCGTTTTTCAGGCAGCCAGACCCGACTCGGTGAATTTGAGGAACCCACAGACGGCTATCTCGTCTATGATATCGGCAGCTATCTCAATTTTTCGTGGTGGCAGCTTGAGAACATGGTCGTTTTCGAGGTTGAAAACCTCTTTGATACAACGTATCGTGAACATCTGTCCCGCATCAAAGCAGCAATGCCGGAACCGGGACGGAATGTGAAACTCTTGTATAAGCTTAATTTTTAAAATTGTAGGACGTGGGCGATGATTTCTATCATACTGCTACGTCCTCGATTTTCTAAGGAGATGAAATTGAAAAGATATTTTAACCGCGAATTAGCAGATACGACGGGCGCGTGTCTCTCTGTCGCATGCGCGGCGTGTCTCCCTGTCGCATGCGCGATTCATTGCTTGGCAATGCCGCTTTTAGGGACAGTTTTGCCTTTAATTGGGTTGAGTTTCCTTGCGAATGAGCGTGTTGAATTGGTCCTTATCCTTGCGGCAATTGGATTGGCAGTTGGGAGTTTAGCGTGGGGGGTTCGACGCCACCGAAACTGGCGAGCGTTTTTGGTACTGATAGCGGCGTTAGCATTCATCGCTACCGCTCAGACAGCCGTTGAAGGCACTTTTGAAGTGGTCTTTTACAGTATCGGCGGCGTTTTACTCGCATCGGCGCATCTCGTGAATCGGTACCTCTGTAAGACCTGTTTAACATGTGAGGCAGAAAATGCCTAAAATTATGCAGAGAATATACATTGCAGTGTGTTTAATAGGCATACTGGTATGGGCTGGCTGTGATCCGAAGGGACAGCTGGATGTTGCCACAGGCGATAAACTTCGCGTTGTTACCACGATCGGTATGATTACTGATATTGTTAAAAATGTTGGCGGTACGCGCGTTGCGGTGACTGGGATAGTGGAACCTGGCGTAGACCCACACTTTTACAACCTGACGCCTAAAGATGTTCAAAGGCTCGGTTTAGCACACATCATCTTCTATAACGGGCTGCACCTTGAAGCAAAAATGGTGGACATCCTTGCGAAGATGTCGGGGGACACGCTGACGGTCGCCGTAACAGATGCCGTAGATCGGAGTCTACTGCTAACACCCTCAGAATACGAGGGACTCTACGATCCGCACTTATGGTTTGACGTGAAGCTTTGGATGCAAGCGGCCAGAAAGGTTCGCGATGCCCTGAGTGAATTCGATGCTGATAATACTGTCCTGTACCAAAGCAATGCCGAACGCTATCTCACGAAACTCATGGAACTTGACGAGTATGTAAAGTCGCAAGTGGAACGCGTACCATCTCAGCAACGCGTGCTTGTGACTGCGCACGACTGTTTTAACTACTTCGGAAAGGCGTACGGGTTTGAGGTACGTGGATTACAAGGTATTAGCACCGCGACAGAAGCCGGTATCGCTGATGTACGGGAATTGGCGACGTTTATTGCAGAGCGGCGTATCTCTGCTATTTTTGTAGAATCATCCATCTCTTCACGGAGTCTTGAAGCGGTGCAAGCCGCTGTGAAGGCAAAAGGATTTGATGTGAAGATTGGTGGTGTACTCTTCACAGACGCTATGGGAAACGAGGGAACACCTGAAGGTACCTACATCGGGATGATCCGACATAATATTGATACGATTGTACATGCTTTGATTGGGAAATCGGAGTTATAACCCGCATCCGCAATAACATATTCACACTTATACCCAGTAATCAGTGCCGGGGCTTCTGTCACGTCATGACGAGGCCCCGGACTCAAGATAAAACGTAACGGGAGAAATGCATCATTCACGGCAGCATTGAGTTTCGTTGTGAAGCCCTCGGCTCCGACCAAGTGGCTCTGATGCCTGACCTCAAACATTAAAAATACTTCTGCAAAAACCAGAAAGGATTGTTATTGACGACATCGCTGAACATCTCGGTGCTATTCACTTGTTAATTTTTATGAAAGGGGGTATCATGGCATTACAGACCAAACTTGAAACAGACTATTCCTTTGGCGAAATCATCGGCAAAAATAAAAAAATGCAACAGGTGTTCACACAGATTCAAACAGCGGCAGCAGGGGATATTACTGTCCTAATTCAAGGTGAAACCGGGACTGGTAAAGAATTGATCGCAAAATCAATACATGATAACAGCTCGCGAAAAGTAGGCCCTTTCGTTGCCATCAATTGTGCTGCAATACCAACCGACTTGATTGAAAGTGAATTATTTGGCCATGAACGTGGGGCTTTCACCGGAGCAACCCATCAACGCATCGGAAAGTTTGAACAAGCGAACACCGGTACACTTTTTCTCGATGAAATTTGGGATATGCCACTCACTTTGCAAGCGAAGTTGCTGCGTGTCCTACAAGAACGAGAATGTCAAAGGCTCGGTGGCACAAGCACCATCTCCATTGACCTCCGGATCCTGGCTGCTACGAATCAGGATTTAGAAGATGCTATCAGAAATGGATATTTTCGTAAGGATTTGTACTATCGAATCTCGGCATTCCACATCACGGTTCCGCCACTCAGAAAACGGCGCGAAGATATCCCTATCTTGGCTGATCACTTCCTAACAAAATATGCCGCAGCCGCCGAGAAATCCATTCGCGCCATTTCTACTGATGCCTTACAAATGCTGAGGCAGCACGACTTCCCAGGCAACGTGCGCGAACTGGAAAATATTATTGCAAGTGCAGTTTTATATGAGACGACAGACCTGCTGCAACCCCAAAGCCTCCCTTTATCCCTAACACAAGAGAGTTCACAAGCCATTACAAATGACCCGATGGATACCACTGTTATTCTGCCGCTTGGCGAAGTTGAACGGAGAGCCATCGTCCACGCTCTCAAAGTGACAGGCGGTAATATGTCCGATGCCGCACAGCAGTTGGGCATCGGTAGAACCACACTTTATCGGAAATTGGACAAATATAACCTACTACCGTAAAAATGTTTTTTCAAAATGAAACACTGTTTCATTTTGAAATACAACACGCTGTAACCCGCTTTATCAAAGGCTTCGTACCCCGTACTGCTCGCAAACGTGCTTCATATTGGAACATTCAAGAAAAAACAACTTTAAGCAACCCGATCACATCGCGTACGGTATGGATCTGCGTACCGCCTTGACAAACAAAGTTATGACAGGGATGGATATCACGATTTCACCGATTGGCACGGTTCTTGCTCAAGCATGGAGTGTAAGTCAAATCCGTTAATATGAGTTGCGTCTTACATAGGGTATTGAGGGATTTTGGCGTTGTATCGCAGACTGCTGCAACAAGCGTGGTTTCTTGTGATACAGTTTTCTGAATTGTTTGTGTATGATATGGAAACACCGGGAAAGCCCGGCAATACAAGATTCACAAACGGCTGGTGGAGGTGAAGCAGACGGGCATCGTTAGCTGGACCACTGGCTAAATTCAACCTAAATCTTAAAACAATCTAAATTGAAAAGGAATTTACATCTATGCTTACTTGCATGAGAGCCAAACTGGCTCTGTTTATGTTTTTGATATTTTCTTCAATCATCTCAATGCCAGCCATGGCACAAGAGTATGATGATGATCCGCCTAGTCAGCCGCTGGGTCGGTTACTTGTTGCAGATGGCGAAACCGGTTTACTCCAACTTATTGAACTTGACAATGGAGAAGTGATAGAAACCTTCATGGTGGAAGGGGCCGCGCGTGTTTACACGACCGAAAGCGGTCGCATCGCAGGCGTTGTTCAAACTGGTGACAACAGCGTTAATTTCATCGACTCCGGTCTGTACCTGGAAGCGCACGGCGATCATTTCGATAAGGAGAAAGGCAGACCGAGCTTGCTGCCGTTCAACCTTACCGGCGAACTCGCAAACTCGCAAAGACCAATTCACTTTGTTTCCCACGAAGGGCGTGTTAACATCCACTTTGATGGCAATTTTGGTGAGGGTGTGGATTCAAAAAACGTCACTGTGCGCGAGGAAGATTTGTTCTTACCCAACCCGGACACGCTCATATTGACCTCTGCGGCGCAGCACGGTGTCGGAGCACCGGTGCACGGCGGCAAGATAATTTTCTCGCTCCCCGATCCTGACCGTGAGTTCGGCTCACTTCCGAGCGGCTTTGCGGTAGTTGATGAATACGGAAATATTGTTCAAACGTTCAACGACAAGGAAGATTTCCAAGCATCCTGCCTCGGTATGCACGGCGAAACGATAGTCGGCGAACATTTCATAGCTGGCTGTAATGAGAAACGTGAGGATGGCACGGGGGATGGTGGCGTTTTTGTGATGACCCACGACCCAGTGACCGGTCTGTTCTCCGCACACAAGATCGCTTATCCTGACGGTCTGCGAACGAGCATCGTCAGGTCTCATCACGCCCAGCCGTTTGCCATCGGCAATTACGGTAGCCGCCCGGAGCCGGGCTACAGAGCCCTCGTCCGTATCCACCCCGATTCGACCGAGCTTGACCCGAACGACATTCAGGAACTGCCAGCAGCCTATCGTGGCTTCGGTTTTGAGAAGGAACATGGAGATAAGTTAGCAGTGCTGACCGTTGACGGTCTGTTGCAGGTGTTCAACCCGATCGATTGGACGTTGCTCGGATCGACACAAGTGGTTGCAGATTTCAGTGATGCGGAAGGTCTTCTCCCCGCGCTGACTCTCGGTAGTGGGTTCGCCTATGTCAGCAATCCCAATGCCGGTGAGGTTCTTGAGGTTGACCTTGACACTGTATCCGTCAGCAGGACATTTTCTGTCGAAGGACACCCAGTGAATATGACAGCCTTGGGTTGGGTTGCACCGCTGGGACCTGCGCCAGCAGGGGACACCGACCACAGCCATGAACCTGTCGCCGACGGAGACGATTTCAGCGATGTCTACTATGCTTCTCTCTCCCAAGGATTGAACAT
This sequence comes from Candidatus Poribacteria bacterium, assembly GCA_028820845.1. Lineage (NCBI taxonomy): Bacteria > Candidatus Poribacteria > Candidatus Poribacteria bacterium. Next base: position 26,707 of record JAPPII010000108.1, on the reverse strand, counting down.
GATCTCCGCGCCGCTGAAGCCTCGCACGCCGATGAACGCTCGGTCGCTGGCGGAGATGGTTGGCGCAACGACAGTAATTAAGCTTGATGATGTCAACCAAGAGTTCGTTGGCTGGACACCGGATGCACCGGGCAACGGGTTCCCAATTGAAGGGGCAAAGGGATACATCGTCAACGTGCCGCAGGCACGACAGGCTGCCTTTGTCGGGGCACCGTGGACGAATCAACCGCAAGTTCCTGCGGCACCGATTGCCAGGTCAATTGACACGCCAAATAGCACTTGGGCTTTCGTTGTCAGTGGGCAATTAGAAGGTGTGCAGAACCTTGATGGCTATCTGGTCACTGTAAGAAACCTGCGGACGAACGCTATTATGATGAGTCGTGTGCAAGACGGCTACTTTGCCGCAGCGACCGCCGATCTCTCCCGCCAGAGCGTCGTCTGGGTTGGCGACACTCTGGAAGTCACCGTTGCGGATGCAACCGGAGAGATTGCTTCGGAGAAGCTGAATTTCGTCGTGATGCCAGACACGCTGGCAAACGCTGTTCTCCCTATTACACTTGACGGGATTGGCATACCCCAGCAGAGCCTACTGTTGCAGAATTATCCCAACCCGTTCAATCCCGAAACGTGGATACCTTATCGCCTTTCGGAGTCAGCCCCTGTGACGCTATCAATTTACGATACGACAGGGCGACTGGTGCGAACGCTTTCGATTGGCTTCAAACCAGCGGGTTTCTATCAAGGCAGGACACGTGCTGCCTATTGGGATGGTCGAAATGATGTGGGTGAGCGGGTTTCAAGTGGTGTTTATTTCTACCGATTGTCCACGCCGTCTTTCCATCAGATGAAGCGGATGATTATTTTGAAATAAGTGCCGAGAAAATTCATCACTACCCTTGAATGTCAGTGGGTAGTGATGAATCTGTATATTCGCAGGAGTGTAACACAGAGAAAAAGTCAGTGAACTTGTAGAAAACGACGCGCGGACAAGTGTTGACACAACTTTTGAATTGCTTCATGAACTTGGGAAGAAGTAAAAGCGGCTTCTTAGGAGGGAATAGTCATGTCTGGCAGAACTGACGACGAATCTGCGCGTTGGTTAGGTGCATTGAGGAAGGTCAGGAAGACCGGGACGACGCTGTTGGACCAACAGTTGTGGTGTTGGGGACAGGACATTCGCCGGGCAGACGGAAATGCTTTACTCGCCTACGGGTTTACCAAACATCGACCGCCGGAAGGTAAGCACGGAAGTACCGCTTATGAGTGGCGTGGTGCTGGCAGAAGCCGAGTTATTTTATGGGGATTCGGGTTTTTCTATGGCGATGGGTACCGAGAAGGGCTTTTCTTGCAGCGTTACAAATTCGCGCCCAAACAGACAGCAGCGGTCGATTTTTCGTTGCCTATATGGAAATTGAAGCAACTCCCTGAGCTTACGCAGCCATGTGATGTGGAAGCGTGGTGTCGCGTTTTCAACTTGCTCACTCAAGGTCTCGCATGGATAGGCGACTACGAGCGGTGGATTATTTCTGAATACGGACTTGACTATCGCCAACGGTGTACTGACGCATGGAAGAAGAAACGTATTCCTGCACACGAGATGGCTGCAAAGTGGCATGAACTCGTCGAATACTTGATTTCACAGCCTAGAAGCGATTGATAAACATCAAGCTCAGATAATAGAGGAATATCATCAGCTGCCTTCAGCCTTTGATAGTCACCGTTTTGATCGGTTTCGATCTCCCTCGTTCGGGTTTCAGTAAAAATAAGCGAACCGTGAGTTACAAGACTTTACAGTGGCAAGCGTTCGCCGGGCAGGCTCCTGTCGTACAGCGCTGCTGCATTGATACGAGCTTGATAACAGACGGTTTAAAGGAGACCATACAACAGTGCTGAATTTTTTCAATTCACAAAAAGAGAGTGACCCACAGCAACTCGTCCAGATCAAATCGTGGGTCTCCCAAGCCTTTGACCTATCAGAAGACATCTCCGTGATGATTACTCAGTTGCAATGCACCGAAGAAGGCTGTCCGCCTATTGAAACGGTCATTGCAATCATGGAAACGCCGGGAAAGCCCCGGCAATACAAGATTCACAAACCACTGGCGGAGGTGAAGCAGACGGACATCGTTAGCTTGACCGCTGACTAAATTCAACAAGGAGAGAAAGATGAACACAGCCACGCTAAACAATCAAGTCCCTGTCACCGTGTTGACAGGCTTTTTGGGGTCTGGTAAAACCACGCTTCTCAACCGTATTCTCACCGAAAACCATGGCAAACGTATCGCCGTCATCGAAAACGAGTTTGGCGAGATCGGTGTCGATAATGATTTGGTCATCGGTGCCGAAGAAGAGATTTTCGAGATGAACAATGGTTGCATCTGCTGCACGGTGCGCGGGGATCTCATCCGTATTTTGGGGAATCTGATGAAGCGTCGCGATAAGTTCGACTACATCATGGTCGAAACTACAGGGCTTGCGGACCCCGGGCCAGTTGCGCAGACGTTCTTTATGGATGCCGAAATGCAGGAGAAACTGCAACTCGATTCCGTCACGACGCTGGTTGATGCCAAACACATCTGGCAGCACATCGATGACAGCGACGAGGCACGTGAACAGATTGCCTTTGCCGATGTCATTTTGTTGAACAAGATTGACCTTGTGACCGAGGGAGAGTTAGAGCAACTGGAAGCCAGAATTCGCAGCATGAACGCTGCAGCGAAGATTTATCGAACGAAAAACGCCGTGGTTGAAATGGACAAGATTCTCAATGTCGGCGGATTCGATCTGGACCGGGCGATGGAGATTGACCCACAGTTTATGGAGCCGGAGTATCCCTTTGAATGGGCGGGTGTTTATAACCTTTCGACAGGCACGCATGAACTGGTTCTCCAAGAAGGTCCTGACCCGACGATGAAAGTCGCGTTGGTGCCCGTAAATGAGTCAACCGATGAAGCTTTGAAAGCCGCTGTTGAGCCAGTCGTTCTGGTTTTCTCCGATGATGAGCATGAACTTTCGGCGGGTGGCACCCTTCAACCGAGTGGACACCTCATTGCATTGAATCTCACGGCGGACGAATTACGCTTTGACGTGCAGATCGACCGCCCCGGTGCTTACGCGCTGTTTACCGAGCATCACCCCGACGAATTTCAAGCACAACTCTTTGGCAGCGGCACCCTTGTCAAGCCAGTTGTTGAACGCGAATTTAAGCCAGACCACGAACATGATGACGAAGTCACATCGGTCGGCATCACAACCCCCGGCGACCTCGACCCCGATCGGCTGAACGATTGGATTAGCAATCTGCTTATGACAAAAGGGGTCGACATCTTCCGCATGAAAGGTATTCTGAGCATCAAGGGGCAGCCAAACCGATTCGTCTTCCAAGGTGTTCATATGCTATTCGACGGTCGCCCCGACCGCCCCTGGGATGATGAATCGCGCTACAATAGCCTCATCTTCATCGGGCGCAACCTCGACCGGGCCGAATTGACTGAGGGGTTTGAAGCATGTCTCGCTTGAACACCGTGAGCAACCGCTTTTTCCAGCCCTCTCAACTGCGCGAAAATTGGACGGCAACCATCAGCGATCACGTCATTGATCTGGCGTGGTCCCCTGATGGGAGATATATTGCTGCCGCGTCGGTTCTCGGTCCAGTGACAATTTTTGAAGGGCGTCATCGAGCGGTTATCCATGCCTTTGACGGGCATGAATTCGGTACAATGTCAATCGCTTGGCGTCCAGACAGCAAGGTGCTTGCAAGCGCAGGACAGGATGGGAAAATTCGGTTGTGGGATATAACAAGTGGCGAAGCGACCCATTCGCTTGACGGGGGCGCAGCATGGGTTGAGCACCTCACTTGGAGTGGTGGTAAAAAACCGATACTCGCCTCTGCCGCTGGTCGTAAGCTGAAACTCTGGAACGCTGTCGGCGATCTTGTTCGCGAATATTCCGACCATCAGAGCACGATTTCTGGTCTCCAGTGGAGACCGCGTGTAAGGCAACTCGCCTCGATTGCCTACGGCGGCGTCGCGCTGTGGGACCCGCAACAGTCGGAAGCCGTCCGCCGATTGGAATGGCAAGGCTCATCACTGGTGGTTGCGTGGAGCCCTGACGGCAAACACATCGCCACGGGAGATCAAGATTCGACCGTACATTTCTGGATTATGTCTACCGGTAAGGACTTGCAAATGACTGGCTATCCGACGAAAGTGCGAGAACTCTCGTGGGATGCCACGAGCCGATACTTGGCTACGGGAGGCGGTCAGGAAGTTACGGTGTGGGATTGTTCCGGTCGCGGCCCGGCCGGTACCAGTCCCATTACGCTTTCCAGGCATCAGGATTTTCTCAGCGTTGTGCGTTTTCAACATCGCGGAAAACTGCTGGCCTCAGGCAGCGCCGACGGTCTGGTCTACGTCTGGCAATTGCGAGGCAGAATCAGTTCTCTGGCGGTTCATGAAGCCGCTCTGACAGCGGGGGTCACAAGCCTCGTTTGGTCACCGGATGACCAGTATATTGCTGTTGGTGACGAGTCGGGTGGGGTAAGCGTTTTTTCGATAAGTTAAAGTTCAACATTCAAACGAAGTCAGTTGCCTGAGTTCTTAGTTTGGTGATTTAACCAAGCTAAGAGCTTAGGCAATAGTTTATAGTAACGTCAATAATTAAAGAGACATTTCAGTGATTGAGGAGACCGTCTCTCGTAGTAAGTTCGTCTTAAAAGTTGGCTTTCAACCCCTCTGCTTCAAGCGAGATATGAAACAGCCCGGCATGGTCGGTAGCAATGTAAAGCGTATTGTTACTGACAACCAGAGAATTAACTTTACCTGGAACGCTCGGCGAAACCTGTTTCCACTTCCCACGATCATCTAAATGATAAAGACCCGCATCACCGGCACCATAAACCGATGTGCTATCTCCAGCAAGCCTGTCTATGACAGGACGCGTTCCCATTCCATCGGTCAGCACCGACCAGTGTTCTCCAGTTTGTGAGACCAAGACCCCTGTGTCCGTTGCAACGTAGACTGTGGAACCTACAAAGACTATCTCGTTGAAACGTTTAAAGTGAAGTGGAAGGTTGGATGTAACATCTTTCCAACTGTTGCCTGCATCAAGTGATTGAAACAGTTTGCCATCTCGCTTACCGACGTAGACAGTTTCTCCTGAAACCGCTAACTTGAAACCTCTATCTGGTTTGTCCTTACGAGGTTCACCGGTATCTATTAAACCAGTATCTGTCCATTCTGAATCGCCAGGTCGCCATCTGAAAAGGCTCCGCTCGTATTCCACATAGAGGGTGTGTCCATTAACGGCTAATCCACCGGTGACAGTACGTATTTCAAAAACGTGCATCGATGCTGACAAGTCGTCGCTTTTTTCGATGTTATTATGTGAATGCTCCGCTATGGGGGCTTCGATTCTTGTTTTCTCCTCAGTAAGTGGGAATTCTCGTTTGAAAGGGGGTGCTTCGTGAACGGGAACAAACGCGTCGTCATCTGTGGATAAATGGAAAACGCGTAGGTGTGGGGCGTTTTTTCCCGGTAGGATTCCGTAGAGAACCTCGCCGTCAACTGCTAATTGTGAAGCGAGATAAGTATTAATAAGAGAAAATTCTTTCAGGGTGCGATCGCTGGAATCAATCCGAAGGGTTTCCCATGTCTCACCACCATTCGTTGATTGAACGAGATCCCTACCAGTGAACGCGTAAAGTCTATTGTTAATTGCGACCAAATCTTGTATTGTCGTTCCGGTTATCCCCTTCATAAATGAATGCCACGATCTACCGCGGTCGGTTGAGCGATGAATACCCCAGGGACCGGCTCTGTAAAAAGTATCTTTGTCCGCCTTTACAACTCCCAGTGGGAAGAACATTTCACGGGTGTTAGTTAGAAGTACCATGCCAAATGCTGCATTCATAAAGGCGGATTCATTTTCATCTGTTATCTCAGTCCATGACGCTCCTAAGTCAGTCGAGTGTAAAATTCTGCTCGTATTTGTGTCGTCAAGGATTGTCACATTATACGCTTCATTTTGCTTCGACGCGATCGGATTCCATGGGAAATGATTAGAACCTATTTCAATGTAAAGGTTGTTTTCAAATCTCGTCACGGCGTAGACAGGTCCTGGCAGCCCCACAGGCAATCGTTGCCAAACGTCTGAATTAAGGCGATGGAGCCCCTTGTTTGTGCCAGCAAACACTGTGTCTCCGACCGCAGCCATTGCATAAACGTTTTCGTTTGCTAACCCCTCCGGTAGATGATGCCATTGTGCACCAGCATCTATAGATCGAAAAACGCCTCTGTTTTGTAACGTGAGATACATTACAGGATGTGCGTGTAAGCTCTGCTGCTCTGCCGCAGCCATGACGACGAGTCCAGTCGGATGTCCTTTTGGACGGGAACAAAGGACATGCCATGTCTCACCCTTATCGGTTGAAGTGAATATCTTATCCGTCGAAACAATATAGAGCGTCTCGGCGTATGCTGCCATCGGCATTCGCAACCCTCCGATTGGTATATTCGTGTTGATGCGCGTCCATGTAGTTGCGTCTGCTGTTAATCTGTAGATACCTGTTGGTGCAGCAGCATAAAGGCTCCTCTCGGCTGTAGCAAAGATGTCGTATACAGTACCACCGTCGGGCCCATTTGTTGGTGTCCACTGTGAATCAGAGATCTTCGTAGAATCCGTCTGAGTATTAGATGCTAAAGTTGTCTCAGCAGTCGATAGACCTGCACCGCTGTTATGGATGGAGCTATTCGCCTGTCCTGTTTGATTCCGCACAGCTGGTTTTGAATCTATATCAAGTACGATAAAGGCATCAATGATTTCAACTGTGGGTTCGGATACCGCCTCAAAACTGTACGGCTTCTGAAAACGGGCGATGTACTGATTGCTGGCACCTAACAGCAACAGCACTAAAACCGTAGCCGCGCCAAAAGCCGCCCATGGGAGCAACGGCTTTCCAGTCGGAGTCGGAGCAGGTTTCAGATCAGCTACTTGCTGCATGATACGCTCTATGAGGTGAGTCGGTAATTGGACGTTACCAAGCACCTCTTTGATGAGGAGCTCTTCTTCTCCTTGTAAACGCTTTCGTGCCCGATGGAGTCGGCTATGGATCGTCTTTACAGATACCCCTAAGAACTTGCTAATTTCTTTCGCGGGTATCTCGCCGAGATAGTAGAGTGTCATGACCGTCCGTTCGCTCTCTGGCAGTTTTGCGAGCAGTTTTTGGGCAATTTCATGACGGTGCTCAGCAGCTTCTGTTTCGCGATACACCGACATAGAATGCTCATAAGTTAGCGTATCTATTTCTCTCTCAGACATCTGCTCCAACGACAGCATCGCAGATTTTTGTTTTCGCATCCAATTCAGGCAAAGCCGATTTGCGATAACGTAGAGCCACCCAGCAAACTGATTAGGATTCTTGAGCGTCGAGAGTTTTTCGTATGCTCGGAGGAAGGTATCTTGTGTAATCTCTTCAGCATAGTGGAAATCACCGATCTTCCGCCACGCCAACGCGTGAATGCCCTTTTGGTACTTTTGGATTAAAGTGCCGAATGCCGACTCGTCGCCTGACAAGACACTGCGAATCAGTTGCGCATCGTTTTTTTCCATCACAGTTCTCCATAGTTAATGAATGAGTTTAACGGTTTGAACATTCCCTTTCCTCCTCAAATATCTGCACGGAAAAATTTCAGAAACGCAGCAGTTGTCAATCCACCTGCGAAGAAGCAGAGCAATAGCAGATCCAAGACAGCATGCTGGAGCGTCTCTTCCAAGGTCGGTTCTACGATGGATGGCGGTGGCAGCGGGGATGGGGTTTCTTCTGAGTGCCCAAAAGAGGCTTCTGATATTTTGCTGAACATTTCCGCATCAAGCGTCTCATAGTAGCGGGCTCCCGTTTGAAAATAGGCGTTTCTTTTCGCCTGACCGGTTTGTGTCGCATCGGTCGCTAAAGAGATAAAGGAAGACGTAGGCGTGATCCGGGAAAGGTTGATGCCGATTTCTTCTTGGTGTTTTCTTCGCTGCTGATACCGTTGGTTGACCTCCGCCGCGAAGTCACGATATTCTAACCGCGCAGCCTCTTCAAGCGGTGCCATCTTCTCATTCATTTTATCGAAATATTCTGGACCACCTACTACAGCAGCGAAACCACCCGATGTCGGTTCTTCTGGCAAGAGGTCTTGGAACATTTCAGAAAAGAGTTTGCCTTTTTCTTTTTCAAGACCTGCACGCAATTCTGCTTGCTTCGCTGCTTTTTCTCTGTAGACGCTTTCCGCTGTTGGGGCAGGCGCGACAATTTGCGCAGCGAGGAATCCGACCCGCGGTAGGATTAGAACGGTGAACACCCAAATCGTAAAGGCAACAATCAGGGCAGTTTTGGAACTATCAAAATAAATTGAAATTACTGACCCCAGCGCAAAAAAGACCGCAATATAGAGCAACGAGACGAGGATGAGGCAAAAAACGCGAGGATAGATGTCCGGTTCAGCCAAGGGGAATCCTTGTAAGACGAGCACGAGTAAACCGATGATTAACGAGACTAAGAAAGGAACAATGAAGACGAGGTAGCCACCGATAAGTTTGCTCCACAAAAAGATATCGCGTGGCAGCGCGTTGGCGAGGATTATCCGAAGTGTTCCTGCTTCCTTTTCTCCCGCGACCGCATCAAAGGTAAACAGGAGTGCTAACAGACTAAAAACCGTACTAACGACGAACACAAAGTCCAGATGCCCAAAGAGAAAGGCTATCGGTGCAGAAGATAGCACCGTGTCCCCCGGCTTTATCCCGTTGCGTGTCATCCCCAGATAACTCGGAATGATGGACTCTAAACCGGTTGCAAACACGCTTAAAGGTGTGGGTTTAAGAATCAGTTTAGAGACTTCAAGATTTGGATCTGTATCTTGTCTGTGTACCCAAGGCTCGTCTGCAGGATTCTTATTGTTTTCCTTTTTCACGGCTTCTTGATAGTCAACTTGGCGTTGGAGATACCGATGGTAGTTGATGTGGAAATTGAGCGGAATGAGCAGGACACACATCAGGAGTAGTGCGACAAACCGTGCACTCAAAATGTGAAGCATTATCTCTTTCTGAATTAAAGTTATTGACATTATTAAAGTGCCTCCATTCCCATGGAACGTCTTGTGGAATCCGATAAAAAGTGGATGTGTAGGAGTGGAAATTGCCAAAAGGGCGCAGCTGCCGCGTGATTCTCTGTTTGATGGAACACCACCGTTGCTAAAAAGTTTCTCAGTGGTATGGCAAGCCTCCATTCTACCAAAAACCGCGTCGTTAGAATTTTCTAAAGGGTGTTGTTTATACCCTCACTTGTTAAAGACACAATTTTCGACGGAATGCTTGCATAATATGAAAAAAATCTAAATTTTTATCCAAAAACTGGCAAATTGATTGGAATTACGGGAATTGACGGATTGAAAGCCCAATCCTTTAGGTTTGGGATGAAAATCCGCCCTTTTGGAAATGGCCAAATGTCTGAAAAAACATTTGACATTCAACCCAAAATTGTGGTACGATTAATATTATCACACTGGCAAACATACACAGCGTTACCGCTTGGTAACGTGTTTGCCACCCCACTGTGTAAGGGTTAAAAGTGTGATGTGTGATATACCATGAAAACCTACAAATATCCGTTTTATGATCAATCGAATTGTATTCGTCTTGGCAACCTGCTTGATGATATGTGGCAGGTTCACGCGTATTTTCATAAATGGCAACGTCAACGCTATAAGAATGGGCTGCCATATGCGAACCATGCTGCGATGTGTGCACATGTAACCGAGTTGAAACGCACTACACACCGACATTGGAAGGCATTGCCGAGTCAAGCGATTCAAGAAGAACTCAAACGTATTCACTTGGCGTATGACCGTTTTTTCAAGAAACTGGGCGGTAGACCGAAAATCAAACGTAAGCATAAGTTCAAATCCTTCACGCTCAAACAAGCAGGCTGGTCTCTGAAAGACAATCGCCTCACCCTCAATTTCAGAAAATGGAATAACGGTAAATGGCGACATGACAAAGTGGCTTATACATTATATAAACACCGTGATTTTTATGGGAATATCAGTCGAATCACGATCAAACGCGATAATTGCGGTGATTATTGGCTTTACATACTCACGGATTTTGTAGAAACAAAACCTTTGCCAACGACGGGTAAAAGTGTCGGGGCAGACTTCGGTATGAAAGACGCATATTTGACGCTGAGCACGGGTGAGAAAAAACAGCACCCACAACCTTTGAAACAGTCTTTGAAGAAACTTCGATCTCTCAACAAGGCATTGAGTCGTAAACAAAAAGGTTCTAACGGTTGGTGGCGGTGTGTGAGACAACTCGCACGTCTGTATCGGAAAATCAGTAACCAACGCAAAGACTTTCAGTGGCAACTTGCTTCTGAACTTTGTAAGAGATTTGACACCATCGCCATTGAAACCTTGAATCTTGCGGGTATGAAACGACTTTGGGGACGTAAAGTCTCCGACCTCGCGTTCTACCAGTTCGTTGAGCTATTGAAGTATAAGTGTAGCAAACATAAGCGTCATTTTGTCCAAATCGGGCAGTGGACAGCTTCCACAAAGCCTTGTTCCGATTGTGGTTTTCATAACGAAAATCTAACGCTCTCTGATAGGCAGTGGACATGTCCCGAATGTGGTTCTCACCACGACCGAGACATCAACGCTGCGATAAACATATTGCGGGCAGGGATAGCCGTTCTCTAACGATATGCCTGTAGTATAGGAGACTACAGGGAAACGCCCGCGGGTGGAGACGGAATAAGACGGTGGACTCTCTGAGAAAACCGCACTGTCTACGAAACCGAAGCCCACGCCTTTAGGCGTTGGGTGCTATCACCATCCGCCATACGAAGGCGTGTATCTGCTTTTCGTATTTTTTCACGAGAGCAGTGAAAGCATCTTCATCGCCTGCTATAACGTGTTCAATCCATTTAGGGTCGTCGTTTTTCATGCATATTCTCCAATCAATAATATCGGCTTGTGACATGTGACACATATTGTGGAGAAGAAGGTTGCATATTCGTAATTTTAAAAGGGGATGTGAGGATAGGCGGGCAATTTGGAGAAAATCTGCGGATAAGCGGGGCTCTGAGAATCAATTATTGAGGATGGCGTCTCAGATATCGTCTGTTTTTTCTATGGAACCATAAGATTAAACCCGTTTAATTTTGGTGTTGTGCTTTGAGTTCTCCCCAGCACACGGGCAGTTTGCCTATTGCATCGACGGCATGAAAATCGGTGTTAAACACCTCGACAGTTGGTAGAAATTCTCCGTTCTCCCCCTCGCCGCCGAAAACGTAAATTTTACCCTTAACAATTGCTACACCAAACGGGGTCTTTCCCGTTGGCATTGGCGGAATATCGCTCCACTCCTCTGTTTCTGGCGTATAGACATCTACAGTCGCAGGATCCCTACGGAGTCCGTCTTGCCAAACGAAACCACCAATTAAATAGATTTGATCGTCAACAACAACCGTTGAAGAATAGAGCCTCAGGTCCAATATATCATTTTTCTTTCGCCATTGATTGGTTTCTGGGTTATATTCCTCAACGACGGTCAGAAAGGTTCCACTCGGGTTCCCGACTTGTGGCCATCCACGTCCGCCGATGACATAAATGCGATTGTTGACAACGCCTACCCCGAAGTAATCGCGCCGGGTCGGCATCTTCGCACGTTCTGCCCATGTGTCAGTCTGTGGATCGTAGACTTCAACGCGGTCTGTCCACTTAAGTGAGTTGGACTCTTCTTTATTAGAATCCGCTAAACCTCCGATGGTATAGACCTTTCCAGCAACCACACCAATGCCGAAATTGCTACAAGGAAAGGGCATGTCCTGTTTTCTAACCCATGTATCTGTTTGAGGGTCATAAGCCTCTACGATATCCAGAAATTTGAAGTTTTCACCGCGGTTGTCTATCCCACTATAGCCTCCGAAGACATAGATAGTTCCATTGACAACCGCTGTCCTCGCACCGGCACGTGGTGTTGGCATATCTGTGCCTCTCTGCCAGATGTTCGTTTTGGGGTCATAGACTTCCACGGTTGAAAGCCCAAAGGGGCCGCGTCCATTTTCAAAGAGAGTGCCACCAATGAGATAAATTTTATCATCTACGACAACAGTGGAGAAGTTCGTTCTCTTGGTCGGAATTTCGGTTATCAGTTCCCAATGTGAGGTAGAAAAATGAGAGAAACCGAGCGGGGCATTATATACTGAATCTTTCTCGGAAATCTGTGAGTCTGTGTCTCCATTTTTTCCGGTAGCCCCAGCCTGTCCAATCTGGTTTCGCACAGCGGGTTTTGATTCAATATCAAGAACGAGAGTAGTATCAATGATTTCAATAGTGGCTTCGGCGGCTGTATTGAAACTATATGGCTTCTGGAATCGAATGAGATGTTGATTGCTTCCGCTGAGCAGCAAGGCAATCAATGCCGTAGCGGTCCCAAAAGCAATCCATGGGAGGAAAGGCTTACCGGTTGATGGAGGGACCGGTTTTATATCGGCGACTTGCCGCATGATGTTCTCGATCAGGCTGGCAGGTAATTGGAAACTACCGAGAATTTCGCTAATCAGGAGTTGCTCTTCTTGCTGTAAACGGATTCGTGCTCGACGGAGCCGACTCTTAACCGTGTTCACCGACACGCCTAAGAAATTGCCGATCTCCTTTGTCGTCATTTCACCGAGGTAGTAGAGCGTTACGACAGTGCGTTGACTCTCAGGCAGTTTTTCAAGAAGTTGTTTGACGATTTCATAGCGGCGTTCGGCATTTTCTGTTTCGCGTTGTTCTGATACGTAACGTGTATAAATGAATTTCTCTATCTCTTGGGTGTCTGTGTGCTCCAAGGACTGCATATCGGTCTTTTTCCGCTGGACCCAATTAATGCAAAGCCGATTCGCAATGACATAGAGCCACCCCGCAAACTGATTGGGGTTTTTTAAGGTAGCGAGTTTTTTGTATGCGTGGAGGAAAGTGTCTTGCGTAAGTTCTTCAGCAAAATGAAAATCGCCAATCTTACGCCACACGAGTGCATGAACGCCCTTTTCGTACTTTCGGACTAAGGTGCCGAATGCATTGTCATCGCCTAACAAAGTTTTTCGAACCAACTGTGCATCCTCTCTTACCATCAGAATCCTCCGTTTTCAAATGGGTATTGCTAAACAGAAATCTCGCTACACATAAGTTCAAGTTTGATATGATTGTTTATCAAACTTTTTATTTTCACCCTATTTTCCTTCTTTTATCTTGTTTTTCGCCATTCCAATTGTTAAAGACACAATTTATAGGCAAAAAGGGTGCATAATGCTAAAAAAAATTGATTTTAGCCGATAAATATGTAGAATATCACTTAAATCAGGCAAACTGTGGAAGGTAATTTACTGCTGGCTTTGCGATCTCATATAGGAAGTAGCGCGGGCAAAGTCTTCTGGCGTGTTGATGTTGAAAAAGGACATACCGTCTGGATCGAACTTCTGCCAGATTTCAGGTGGGATACGCTTTATGTTTGCCCATTCCTGTAGTGCGTGGACACGCAGCTCAGATTCTTGGAGCATCCGCTCAATGATAGATAGACAGGATTTAGAATAGGCAGCGCACAAGGTTTGAAGCGTTAGGTGTGTTTTGTCACGACTGGTGGTATAAGGCATAACGGCATCATATTCAGCCAGAACGGAGACCAGATAGGTAAGCAGTTTCGGTACGAAAAACGGACTATCGCACGCAACACAGAGCACAACATCGTGTGAAGCGTGCGTCAAACCGGTATAGATACCACCCAACGCACCGGTGTTTGGAACAAGGTCTTTGTGCATCGGTAAGCCTACGTGCGTGTATTCAGCAGGATTGTTGGTAATAAGGAGGAGTTCATCTGTAACGAGACGCATGCGATGGATGACATGTCCGATGAGAGAGTCTCCGCCAAGCTGCAGGAGTGCCTTATTCTCTCCCATTCGTCGGCTTTTACCGCCTGCAAGGATGACCCCCGTCACCGGTGATGTTTTATGTGCTTTTAATGACATCGGTAATTAACTCACCTACCTGTTGTAGACTTTCCACATTGAGTAAGTCGGCATTATCTTGTTTTGAGTGGATTTTCAGGGCAACGCTACCCACATCTCCTGCCGTTAGCGTAACCGTTTCAAATCCACGACTCGCCATCGGAATGCTGTCCAACCCGACACCTATCGGCAGATACCGTTCCGATACCTGGACGCCGAGGGATTCACCTGATGTCCGAAATATCTTAGCTAACTCGCGCGTTGTACTGACCGGTGGAATACCGTAGCGGGTAACGAGGTTGACACCGTTTCCAACACCGAGGCCATCTAAGTTGATGATGTAGGTATGATTACGGTTATATTCATCAGCATGCTTTTGGATATAACGCAGGGCACCGCACATACCAAGCTCTTCTGCGCCCGCAGCGAGGAAGGTAATAGGTCTTTTCTCACGGCGCGCCATCACCACACGCGCAATCTCAAGCATGACCCCAACGCCGGAGGCGTTATCAAAACCGCCAGGAGAACGATTCTGCGTCAAATTGATTTGCAAGAGCAGAAGGCAAAAGACAGTAATTCCAGTAATACTCCAGATAGCATAACCCGGCATCCAAACAGCCGTGATAACCTGAATCACTGTTGCCAGTGTGAGTCCAATAAGTCCGAGAATTGCTATACCGTAAGCCGCTGCTCGCACAACAATGGGTAATACCTGTGATTTGGAGTCGTAGTGTGCTACGAACAGGACGGCAGACGCATTATCATTCGGTTTCCTACCGTTCGTCGCGATAATGTTCTCCGAATCATACTTTCTGCCCACATTATACAACCCTTCAAACCGTCTCTGCCATTGGGTGAAAAACAACGCCACGAAGATACTGAGTAGGCAGGCGAGACATACAGGTATCGGAAACCGTTCACCGAACCACGGCACAGAGACCACTACAGGCACAAAGAGACCACAAAGGATACGGGGTAGTACTTCAGCGGGAAATTTTGTGAAGTGGAAAGGTTCCTTTACAACGTGCAGTCCGAGCTCAGTGAATTGCTCGACGATATACGCCCGCGCGTCAGGCTCACCTGTGCTGCCCACCAGTCTTGGAAAAGCGAGTTGTCTGATGTGATGATACGCGCGTTTTGCATCATAAGCGAGGTTTGCGTCCATTGGAATTTATCAATCCGCGCCTAACTCTGAACGGAACCGCCGTCCTAAACGACCACTGAGTGTCCTCACAGTTTCGCGTTCTGAGGATGCGATGTTATGCAGCTCCGAAGGATCGTTTTCCAAATCGTAGAGTTCCGTTACATCGTTGTAGTTTTCGATGAGTTTATGTGTTGCTGTCCGGATACATCGGAAGTTTCGGAGCGCACTCACGGTTTCGGAGCGGTGTGTTTCGGTTTCACCGTGAAGAACGGGGACAATAGACCTCGCGTCAATACGTGGCAACACAGGCACCCCCACCAGATCACATATCGTCGGATTCAAATCAATGAGTTCCACCAGACTCTCTGAAATCTGGTTTCCCGCAATGCCGGGTCCAGCGACGATAAGTGGGACTCTCAGCGACGCCTCATACGCGACACTCTTTGTGTAAAGCCCGTGGTCCCCAAGCATTTCACCGTGGTCGCTGGAATAGATGATATAGGTATTATCAAGCATTCCGCGTTGTTCGAGTGCACGGAGCATCTTTCCGATTTGGTCGTCAATCAATTCCGTCGCAGCGCAGTACTGTTGTCGTGTTACAGTGATCTCCTCTGGACTCACATCAACGACGCGTCGTTTCACCCATTCAGGTTTTCCGTCCATATCGTCAGCAACCGCAGGCGGCATCTCGGCGTGGCGATACTTGTCCCCGTATTCAGTCGGCGGGTCGAACGGATCGTGCGGTCCGACAAAACTCACGAACATGTGCCACGGGAAGTCGTCTGGGATATTCTCAATAAATTCGGTTGCCCGCCTGCCAATGTAGGTATCTGCGAAGTCTTCTGTCGAAAGAACGGAATCGTGAGAACCGTTTTTAATCCAACCGCCGCCACTGCGTTTACGATAATCTTCGTGAAATGCCTTGAGCATACCTTTTTCCTGAAGGTAGTGAGTATAAGGACCGATAGGTGTTGGCGAACTTCCAGCGTGCATCTTGCCTTCACACTCTTCGGGATGTGTGAATCCCCAACTATAAGTACGTGGACGGTCACCGTAACGTCCGTTATAGCCGTCAGGTTTAGCGAGGTCGAGTTTTCCGACACATCCGACGCGATAGCCGTAATCACGGAGCTGTTGGTAATAGGTCGAGACGTTAGCGGGTAGAAAACTCCCGTTGTCCACTGCTCCCACACGGGAAGGCTGCAATCCCGACGCGAGGGCAATACGTGATGGCGCACAAACTGGCGCGTTCACGGTGCAGTTTGGAAAACTCACGCCTTGTTCCGCCAAGCGACGTAAGTTAGGCGTATTGAGGGCAGTAGGCGCATTTTCATCAGTTTCCAGATAATCGTAACGGTGCTGGTCTGACATGATAAAGAGAACATTTGGTCTATCGGTTTTTCGGTTCATTTTGAGTCCTATAGGTATGCCATAGCGTGATGGTAGGCGTTTTGCATGTCTAATAGAATATCTCTGCTTAATTCTGTCATCATTGTAGACGGTAGTGCTCTAATTTTCAACCAAAAAATCACCCCTAACCTTCTTGCTAAAATTTACGGAATACGCTATTATATCCACACAATTCTCAAAAAGGAGACAAACATGGCAGTTTTTTTACATACACGGGTTCGCGTCAGCGACCTTGACGGTTCTATTGATTGGTATTGCGATCACTTGGGATTCAAAGTCCTCAGTCGAAGTGATAAATCACCGGCGGGTAACCAGATTGTGCACCTTGAACTCCCAGGAAACGCACACACCTTAGAACTCACCTATTCACCCGACTTTGACCTTCAGGTCCAAGAGGATCTGATGCATTTTGCTATCGGTGTACCCGACATTGTTGAATTTTGCGACGGATTAGAGGAAGCAGGACTGGAAATTTGGCCCGATGAATGGCGCGAACAGTTCACATCTGGCGGAATGAAAATGGCGTTTATCACCGATCCTGACGGTTATGAAGTTGAAATATTAGAACGGGCAGATGCCTCCGGCGATCCGCTGGATGTTCTTGACGAATAATCCTAACCGTAGGGCCAGAATTGGTTCCACGCAGTCAACCAATCCTTCGCACGACTTTCGACGTTAACGGGCCCGGTTATCTCAACACCTGCGCGCCCTTTAAAGTCTGCGAGTTTATCAACACTTGAGAGTTCGATCTTGATTGTCGTCGGTGCTGCCGGAATGTAAGGCTTAACCCGACTTAAATCTTGAAGGGCATCTCGCGCGCCCTCCTCAATCAATTGACGAGCACGTACCGGGGGCAATTGTCGCGCACTATATCGGCTGAGCCCCTGTTTAACGACGACCGTGGGCAATACGTCGCCGAGAAGTTCTTTTGCTTCTCGGCAGACTGCCGCGTCGCCTGTGACAAGCGCGACTGGCACGCTGTATGCGCCGTTGAGCGCAGCGTTCACGCCGGTTTCACCGACCAAATCGTCGTTGAACCACAGATTCCGGTACTGTACACTGGAAATCGTATGGCACAACACACCGTCAGGCGTACCGTTGCGGGCATGCATACCGATGAGCAAGCAGGCATCGCACCCGCTTTTCCACATATCTTCATAGCGTCCCCAGCCGTGATGCGCCACCCACTCACAATCTGGATGAATTTTCTCTGGAATGAGTGAGTTGAAAGTCCAGCCTTTCCCCGCACCGTGACAATCCACAACGACGATTTCTGTCGCGCCCGCAGCTTTCGCACCACGCACCGCGGCGTTAATCTCTTCTGTATAGAGGTGTCTTCCTTCCTCAAACATCGGTGCGCCACCACTCACCTGATCCCACACAACGATACCACTGACCCCTTCCATATCCGACATGATAAGTACCCGCATTGCTATCCCCTTTTTTCTTTACATCTACTATGGAAAATCTTAGTTTTTAGGTAGTATAAACCCGCTTTTCTTAAAATTCAAGCAGAAAATTGTTGTACCGGACCCTTGCTAATCGCTGACTACTGAATGATTTTTTGACATAAGCAGTCTATTGTGCTATAATTCTGTTAGTTAATCGAAAAAATGTTGAATTTAATAAAAAAATAACTGATACAGAATCTTAATTTTGCCTATGGACGCAATCAAAACAGAAGTTTACAATATCCTTGAAAATGCAATCCGTGCCGCTATGGAGTCTGGTGAGCTCTCTATAGCCGAAGTGCCGGATATCCCCTTTTCCCCAACGAAGACCCCTGAACACGGCGATTTCGCCACCCCGGTCGCATTAGGGCTCGCAAAACAGGCACGGATGGCACCCCGCAACATCGCCGAAATCATTGTTAGGCACATCAATCTTGACACACATCCAACCGTCCGCCAAATTGACATTGCTGGGGCAGGTTTTATAAACATTCATCTCTCAGATGAATGGCTCTACGACACGCTCCGAACAATTGCATCAATGCAATCGCAATATGGCACGTGCGACAAGGGGGCAGGAAAACACCTGCAGATTGAGTTTGTCAGTGCTAACCCGACAGGACCGCTTAATATTGTGAGCGGACGCGCCGCAGCTGTCGGAGATACCCTCGTTAACCTCCTAAACGCTATAGGTTATAAAGCAATCCGTGAATTCTATGTCAACGATGCCGGTGGTCAAGTCGAGCGACTCGGTGCGTCGATTGATGTCCGTTATCGACAGGCACTCGGTGAAGAGAATCTGGAAATTCCAGAAGGGGGATATCAGGGAGAATATCTCCGGGAATTCGCGGAGGCAATTGTTAAAACTGAGGGTGATAAGTTTCTTCAACTTGAAAAGGACGAGCGAATTGCCCACTTCCGCGATAAAGGTATCGCCCACATATTGGCACAGCAGGAAGCCTCTTTAGAACGTTTTGGCGTTCGCTTCGATGTCTGGTCGAGTGAAAAAGCGATTCGGGACAGCCGGAAACCCGAGGAAATCATCGAACTCTTTCGAGAAAAAGCGTACCTCTATGAAGCCGAAGGCGCGACGTGGTTTCGGATGACAAATTTTGGCGACGATAAAGACTGCGTGGTCATCCGGAGGAACGGCGAATATACCTATTTCGTGCCGGATGCCGCGTATCACCGAGATAAGTTTGACAGAGGGTTCACAACAGTCATTGATCTGCTCGGACCCGATCATCAAGGACATATTACACGCCTCAAAAACTTTGTCAAAGCCCTCGGTATGCCCGATAATTGGCTCGAAATTTCGATTATTCAGCAGGTGAACCTCGTTGATGCTGAAGGTAATCGGTTGGATATGTCAAAACGGCGCGGACAGTTCTTTACACTTGATGCGCTTATTGATGAACTCGCCGAAACTGTTGGTGAGCAATTCGCCGTAGATGTTGCCCGCTATTTCTTCCTCATGCGTGCCAACAATACGCATCTTGATTTCAATATAGAATTGGCGGTCACGCACGCCAGCGAAAACCCGGTCTTTTACATTCAATACGCACATGCACGGTGCTGTAGCATTTTCGAGCAGGGGAATGAACAAGGCATCACATCCAAACCAATTGAGGCAGTCTCCCTGAAACGACTCACTGAACTGATCGAGCATGAACTGATTCGGAAATTAGCCGAATTCCCATCAGTCGTGCTACTGAGTGCCGAGACGCGCGAGGCGCACCGTATTCCGCATTATCTACACGAACTTGCCGGAATTTTTCATCCCTACTACAACCAACACCGGGTCCTCGATCCGTCGGACATGGAAAAGACGCACGCACGACTGATTCTGGTGCAGAGCGTGCAAACGGTATTGCGGAATGGATTGACACTGCTGGGCATTTCTGCCCCCACATCTATGTAAAGAGGTACAATCTGAGGTAAAGAAAACATGACGATGGACTATAGAAAAACAGATAAGGCGCACGTGTGGCATCCACTGTTTCAGCATCAACGCCTTGAAGAGACATCACTGGCTGTATTTGAATCTGCACACGGCACAACACTCGTGGATTCAGACGGACGCGAGTACTTAGATGCTTATTCGGCGTTGTGGAATGTCAATGTTGGTTACGGACGGCAGGAGATAGCAGATGCTGTTTACGAACAGATACAGAGGCTGCCCTACTATCCACACTC
The DNA here is from genome assembly GCA_028820845.1 of Candidatus Poribacteria bacterium. NCBI lineage: Bacteria > Candidatus Poribacteria > Candidatus Poribacteria bacterium. The sequence continues at coordinate 6,480 of JAPPII010000108.1, read as the reverse complement.
ACAGATTAACGTGCCTGCCACGGTATTAGCCGAGCAACTCGCTGCATGTCTGCCGGGTGATTTGAACCACGTCTATTTCTGCAATAGCGGTTCGGAGGCAAATGAAACCGCTATCAAAATGGCACGGCAGTATGGTAGGCAGACCTATCCGGGTGAGAATCGCTATAAGATTATCAGTCGTTATCGGGGCTATCATGGATTCACGTATGGCGCACTATCAGCGACGGGACAGGCACGAAGAAGGAAAGCGTTTGAACCCCTCGTCCCGGGATTTTTACATGCGCATCCGCCTTATTGCCACCGATGTCCCATCGGGTTAGAATACCCATCTTGTGGGACCGAATGCGCCGATGAGATTGAACGGATGATTCACTGGGAAGGCCCCGAAACCGTCATCGCTGTCATCGCTGAACCGATCATCGGTGGCGGTGGCGTGATTGTTCCACCCGACGAATACCTCCCAAGGCTCCGGCAAATCTGCGACGACTACGGCTTACTCCTCATCCTTGATGAGGTGATTACCGGTTTCGGACGCACCGGAAAGATGTTTGCATGTGAGCATTGGGACGTACAACCTGACCTCATTACGTTGGCAAAAGGATTGACAAGCGGCTATATACCACTCGGTGCCTGTGTCGCTTCAGCGGAAGTTTTCAATGCATTCCTTGGGGAGTCCAACGAAAATAAGGAATTTGCGCAGGTCTGTACCTACGGTGGACATCCTGTGGCGTGTGCTGCGGGGATCGAGAATCTGAAAATTCTTCAAGAGGAACGCCTCTCGGAAAATGCAGAAAAAGTTGGTGCGTATCTACTCTCGAAGTTAGAAGCGTTGAGTGCCTTACCGATTGTCGGCGATGTCCGCGGTAAAGGGTTAATGCTCGCTGTGGAACTCATCGAAGTCGATGGCGCGCATCTCGAAACGGCAAAGACGAACCAAATTGTAGGGCAATTACGAGAAGAAGGTATTATCGTCGGGAAAATCGGTCATGCTATCGAGGAACCCGAAAATATTATTTTCCTGGCACCGCCACTTATTCTAACCGAAGCGGAGGCAGATAAAATCTTTGAAACGCTACGTCAAGTACTTGTCCAACAAGAGTTTTAACTGGTGTCGTTTCGCCGGTGGTATCTTGTCTGGATGTGTAGCGAGTGCGTATTCAAGCGCACCTGAACAAGCGCAGCTCCGTTGTTCCTCTGGAATTTTGGCAATAGCACTGCGCACTATTTTCTTGGAAGTTTCAACGTTAAAACGGACGTTATCAAGGATCATCTCGGTGGTCACGTTATCGTGATCAGGGTGCCAGCAATCGTAATCTGTGGAACAGGCAAGAACGGCGTAACAGATTTCTGCCTCGCGAGCGAGTTTGGCTTCAGGAGCTGCGGTCATTCCGATAATGTCAAATCCGAAATGTCGGTAGACATTAGATTCCGCTTGCGTTGAAAACGCTGGTCCCTCCATACAGATGTAGGTGCCACCGTTATGTACCGCTGCCCCGGTCTCCGAGGCTCCTGTGGACAAAAGCCGACTCAGGTCTGAACAAAAAGGGTGGGCAAGACTGATGTGAGCGGCAATACCGTCCCCGAAAAAGGTTGACTGCCGATCTTTGGTATGATCGTAGAGTTGATCTGGTACAACAAAGTGACGAGGTTCAATATCTTGACGGAGGCTTCCGACCGCACTCACGGAGATAAGCCATTCGACACCTAACGATTTTAAAGCATAAATATTAGCGCGGACATTAATCTCTGAGGGTAAAATCCGATGACCAACGCCGTGTCGTGGTAGGAAAACAACAGGTTTTCCATCAAGGTTACCCAGAATAAGAGCATCGCTGGGTTTGCCGAAAGGGGTTTCGATCTCGATTTCTTCGATATCTGTTAAGCCTTCCATCTGATAAAAGCCGCTACCGCCAATAATTCCAATACGCATTTTTTCTCCTTTCATGAGGCATAACTGATGAGTTGTCAGTGTGTGGTAAGGACAGAAAAATTGATGAATTCGTCTATCGCCACCTCACTGAGAACCAATAACTAAAAACTGATAATTACTATGGCACTGTTGCAATGTGATAATTTAACACTTGAGGGAAAATCCAGTTCCGCTGTCGCGACTTACATACGGGTGAAGGAGCTTGATCTGGTTTTCGATTTAGGCAGATGTCCGATGAATTTCATCGGCATTAACAATGTCTTTATCTCACATTTTCACCTTGATCACTACTTTGGATTACCCATCTATATCAGCCAACGTTGGCTTTCTGGTATACCACCGGGTAATATCTATGTGCCGTCCAGTGGTTCTAAACAGTTGATGCAGATCCTCGATAAGATCGCCGCCTTGGATACAGGTCGGAGTTGGGCATATCAGATCACCCCCGTTCGCGTGGGGGATGTGATTCCGTTCCGACAGAATCTGGTTGCCCATATTTTGCCCGGTAACCATAGTGTCCCAGCGGTATCTTATCTGATTTGTGAGGTCCGTAAGAAGTTGAAGCCGGAATTTCAGCATCTGTCCGGACGCGACATTGCCGAATTGAGAAAGTCAGGGATTGAGGTGACAAAGGAGGTGCAATTACCGTTGATTGCCTATCTTGGAGATACGAGGGGCATTCCTGTTGATGCACATCCCTTGCTTAAACAATGCAAAGTCTTGATTTGTGAATGCACTTTCATCCTACCCGAACATCGGACACGTGCGAAGAGAACAAGGCATTTACATCTTGAGATGTTACCTTCCATGTTAGCCAATGTTGAGAGCGAGCACGTTGTCTTAATTCATTTCTCCCGCCGTTATACACCAGAACTCGTCCGACAAAAAGTGTTTAACTACTTACCTTCAGAGGAACGTTCTCGGGTCCAACTGTTTCTCTAATATCCAGCCCCAACTATACGGAAACTGCCTGTTCGGGTGTCCCCGCTCGTTCCATGTAAAGGTGTGTTGTCACAATTGCCCAGATCGGTGCTAATATCGCGTTTATTAGTGTGTTTAGCGCAATCATCACCCCGATTCCCCAAACGGGTGCATCTGGTAAGGTTATTTGAACCTGACCCCCGACAAAGAGACCGAAGAATTTCCCTGATTGCAGCACCTCGCGCAGCGGCGCAAATTCGGACGCGACCACAGAAAAGAATAGCAACGTTAAACCGAAAACCGCGGTGGTGAACACCATTGTCCCCAAGGTAAGCAATAGATACATGCCAAACAACTGTCCCCATCTCCCGCGGACAAGCTCACTACTCCGGCGAAGTGCAGCAACTATGGATAGATTTTCAATAATTATACACTGATTGTAGAGACTCCATTTTACGAGAAAATAGACAGCGATAGCACCTGCAATCAGTGTAGGTAGGAGGGCGGGCCCCATTAATGTACCCTGGATCAGAAAAGCTTCAAGTACGCCTGCGATAAATATGAGAATGAGCACAGGAGCTCCCATCACAAGTAGCATCAAAGGCCATGCTGCCAGGATAGATAGAGCCTTGCGGCGCGTCAGTCGCCACACTTCACCAAAAGTAACATTTTTCTCACGATGCTGATAGATGATGATCAAGCTAAGCGGGCACATCGCTAACCATAGGAAACCGATACCGAAGGTGGCCCCATGGAAACCTACGCTAGAGTGTACACCGATTGAGGTCGCGGAAAGTTGACCGAATGCAGTGATGTTCCCTGATGTGCTAAGCCTCCATAGTGCCTCTGGGTTTGCTAATTTAGCAACAAGGAAAAAGGTACTATTGAATACGAGGCTAACAACGATGACAGGTAACATCACACGCCAAAACAGACCGAAATGGTTTCGATACTCTTGAAATATCCTTGGCACCCTCCCCTGTCGCCGCGGCATTGCTGCTGTATCATCTATATTCCCCAAGGCATTTTGCATGACTTCATTCCTCTTCAAAAACGTCGAACGCTGGTACCAAGATCTCGACTATGATACAGTTATTAACGACGAGCTCGCTTGATTTTTCCCCACGCTGTTGTTAATTTATTCAACGCTTCAACGGCGAGTCCCTGTTCGGCGAGTTTTAGAATCTCATCTTCAGACAGTGCCCTGTCGAATATCATCACCTCATCAATAATACCTTTGAAATAACGATTGCCGCCACAACAGTCAACCCACCCGATGTTCAATGGACCAATCGGCTGTTCAACATGCGGGATGTCGTTGATCCCTTTCGTCAAGCCGTCAGCATCGCTATAGATGTAAAGTATTGCGTGCTTTGGTTCAATCGTCATCGCGGCGAGAGCCCACTCCTCCATCGGAATCTCCGGTCCGCCGTCCCAACGCCATGTTTCAGCGGAATTATTGTTCCAAACATAGTGGAGCAGGTCGTTGTCGCCAAATATCAGTTCTGTGGCAGTCGGGGTACGCGACCCAACGATACCTGCCCAATCGGAGGCTTTCCAGCCGTTAATCCATGCTGCGTAAGTTGTTGTTTCAGTAATAACTTTGTAATCGGCAATATGGATATTCTGTGAACCACCATCCAATTCAACCCCTTTGCCGATGCGTGCATTGACCCATGCCGGGCCACCGACGACTTCTCCATCGTGTTTGCCAACTATATCCATAGCATCGCCATCAAGTGGCCAGTAGTTGATGAGTCCATCTCGGAGATCGGCGGCACTCGGGAGAGTAAATAACATGACGAAGAAAAGTGAAAAAAACATATAGCGGAATGTAAATTCAACACAACATTCAGAGGGTGTTCTGATACCAAACATTTTCGTGAACATAGTGATCCCTTCCCTTTTAAATACGTATAGGGAAACCAAAGCACGAGGCATGGTTTCCCTATCGTTCCAGTGAGTCGAAAATTAGCTACCCATACCGGGATGAGAATTTGCATCTTGATCAGATGTGCCAGCTTCTTGTTCTTGATAGAACAGATATCCATCTTCATCTTGGTCAAGTTCATATTGGCGCACAATCTGCTCTGCTTCGCGAAGGTAGGGGGTGTCACCCTTTGTAATACTCATATAGGCTTTGAATCCTTCGTAAGCAGCACCGAATTCACGGATAGAGCGATAACAGACCGCTTGTTGGTAAACGGCTTCGTTGCGCCATACAGACTCGGGGGCATTTTCAAACAGATTGTCGTATGCCTCGATTGCCCGTTCATACTCAGCACTTTGCTGATAGAGCGTACCGATACGATACATAGCATCTGCGGCGGCGAATTTCTTGTGGGATAAATCTCGTACCAACGTACTGTACGCATTAATAGCACGAGGGAAGTTGCGAAGTCTTTCCCAGTTACCCGCAATCTGTTGGAAATTTTGGACGACCTGATCACTATACCCCATCACCCACATATCAGCAGGGGTAATCTTTCGTCCGGTCTTTTGGTATTCGACCGCTTTCTTATTGCGAAACTTATCGATTTCGTCCATCAGGAAACTAATTTCCGTCAAAACTTCCGCTGTCTGCTTTAGAAGTGTGCCGGCTTGTGAGGCTTCGTAAGAATCCGGGAATTTCTCCACGACTGCCGTATACGCGGGCCAACCGCCGATATAGTCATAAATCTTGTAGAAGTAGAGGTTGCCGATTTGAAATTGGGCTTGTGGTGCTTTCGGGTGCTCAGGAAATTCTTCGACCATTCGCTCATAGTTACGGGTGGATTCCGTGTAATTCTCTAAGCTTTCATAAGCACGTGCGACTTCGTAGAGTGCCTCTGCAGCAATATTAAAGGTTTCATCTGTCGGTTCACTATCATAAATAGCTTTATAGTTTTGATACTCAGCCCGCTTTGTCTTAATGATTTCGCGATTCTTCCGAATATTCGCTGTGCCACCTTTTGCCTCGTTGGCGTAATATCCAGTGGGATCCAAGGTAACAATGGCATCATAATGCTCAACCGCTTTGTCCCAGTCATAGCCGCGCTTGTAGATTTTAGCAATCTGGTAATGTGCGCGCTGTGCCCATTTTCCCTTCGTATCGCGGTCAATAACCTCTAAATAGAGCGTCATCGCTCTATCATAGAGTGCCCGTTGCTTCGCGCGGTTCTCCTCCATTTTTTCGGGATCATCGTCGCGGATATCCATAGTTTCTGCCTGGTCAAACGCACTGTCGGCATTCTGGATCTTGGCACCGATCGGAACGATATTGACACCGCATCCCAGAATCGTCACAGACAGAAGTGCGAAGGCAAGGATGAGAAGTGAGGCTCGACCTATTCGGAGATCGAAGTCGTGTGTGAAACGGTTCATCGTGAGTCCTCCTTAGGAATGTAAAAATCTGCTGGTATATCTCTAACTTACGCAGCAGCCGTTCATTGCTGTCCACATTATACTAAATTTGCAAAAAAAGTCAACATTTTTTATTTTTAAAAATACGAAAAACTTGACAAACATCGAAAAGTGTGTAAGAATTGAACTTGTGTAAAGGATTGATACGCCAATCGCGCTATTATTGTTAGTATAAATAGGACTTACGCAAAATTAGAAAATGAGTTGATATATTCTCAGTCGTCGCT